>CAIQLG010000256.1 GCA_903872565.1 uncultured Lentisphaerota bacterium
AAGGCGAGCTGTGCCCGCAACCCAAATCCGAGATTCTAAGGAGGTGCAGAGCCATTTTAAACAGGGCATGAAATTGTTTTGAAACAACGCAAAAAGGTGTGGCCGTCTAAAAATCCGGCACCGGCCGCATCCGAACTAACTCCGCCGGATAAAAGGGAAACAATGAAAAAAGCAATGTGTTTGTTATCGATGCTGCTGTTCCTGACGGCGGCGGTGTGGGCGGCTCCGGTGGAGCTGGTGAAGGCCGGAAGAGCGGTGGCCGAGATTGTGCTCGCCAAGGATGCGAACCAGGGGATGAAGCTCGCCGCTGATGATTTGCAGCTTTACCTGGGGAAGATCTCGGGCGCGGAATTGAAGATTGTGAATTCGCCAACGCCCGACGTTAAAAACCAGGTCTATGTCGGCGAAAGCGAGTTCACAAGGAAGCTCGGGTTTACGCCTGCAAAGTTTGACAACAGCGGCTTTGAGATCGTGGCAAAGGACAATTCTGTGATTCTCGCTGGCGTTGACCGGATCAGAATTAACTCACCGTGGGACTTGAAGAGATGGCAGGAGTTCTGCGGCGAAAAATTCACGTATTATGAGTTCGGCGGAGGTGTCGGAGTCATGGGTACATTCTGCACTCCGCTGGGCATCAACTTCGAGGATGACACAGGGACATGGTATGCCGGGTCTGAACTGCTTGAGCAGCTCGGAGTCCGCTTCTATGCGCCATACGAGAATGGCACCGTGATCCCGGAAATGAAAGATGTCTCGGTCGCCGAACAGCATCTAAAAAGTGAAGCGGCCTTCGCCTCGCGCGGTTGGTGTTATTACGGGCCGATGCACAGCGACAAAGATGGTATCGCATGGCTCAAGCGTCTGAAAAATGGGAGCAAAAGCATCGGGTTTGGCGGTCACACGACGTATGCTATTTTTGCATCAAAAGAACAGCATGAGTTGCATCCCGAGTACCTGGCCTGTGGTGAAGACGGCAAACCTTATCCTGGATATCCAGATGGACGGGGCATGCCGCGTTTCGGCAACCCGGAGTTCCGCAGGGCGAGCGTAATTCTTATGAACAAGCTCTTTGAAGCAGTTCCCGAGTATTCCGCCGTTTCGCTGGGACAGCCGGACGGTGGCATAAGAATCGACTACCGCGACATCGGCCTTTACGGGAAGGAGGGTGATTCGATGGAGCAGCGAGTGTCGAACTGCTACTGGGATTACAACGTTTTTTTGGCGAAGGAGCTGAAAAAGTCGCACCCCGACAAGTTTCTGATGTATTTTGCCTATGGAAACACGAAAATGCTGCCCACGAACATGAAGAGCGACGATCCCGACAATATAATTCTGTTTTTTGCCCAGGGAGGAGGCAGCGTGCTCAAACACGATGCCAAAATCAAGCGAGACGAACGCAGGAGATGGATTGACGCCTTGAACCCCAAAGGCAAATCCGCAATATGGGACTACTTTTTATATGGCACCCCACGTTTTCCTGTGTTTTTCACCGAATCGCTACAGGAGGAGATGAAGGAATGCCAGCCTTATACTTCCGGCAAGTTCATTGAACTCGGGGCGGGATACGAAATTCCCGGCACCAAGGGTGAAGCTGCGAATCGTATTGGCCTGCCAGCGATCAAGCACCTGATGCTCTATTGGCAGAACAAGCTGTTCTGGGATCCCAACATCGACCGCAAAGCCATGCTGGAAGAGTACTACCGGCTGTATTTCGGACCTGCCGCCGCCGAGATGAAAGAGTTCCACGAATTCGCGGAGGCGGTGTGGTGCCGCCAGGAATCCAGGAGCGTCACCCAGTATACCGGATTTCTGAAGCCCGCGGATGTTGACAAGTATTTCGAGATTCTTGCAAGGGCCCGCGTGAAAGCCGGCAAGGATACGGTCTACGACAAACGCATCGCGGCGATGGAAAAAGAGTTTCAGCCGCTGAAAACATTCTTCCAGGATCAACAGCGCAAAGGGCCGGACGTACGCGCCTGCAAAGTCCCTAATGACATGCCACTTGACGGCGATGTCTCGAAATCCAAATATAAGGACGGCTGGTTCGAATTGCGCGACAAATTGACTGGAAACGTCATGCAGTCAAACCGCACCGAGGCCTGTATTGCCATGTCGGAAGACGGAAGTACACTGTATGTCGCGGCCGTCTGCCACGAAAGCAAGATGGACAAGATCAAGGCACTTACAAAACTGAACGACACCACCGGGATCTTTGATGACGATCTGATAGAGGTTTACATCAACAGTCCCGAGCGCAGCTATTTCAAGATTGCCGTGAATCCAAGCGGAGCGATCTGGGACGAGACAATCGATGTTTCCATCCTCGAGCGCGACACGCTGCCGATTTTGTGGAATCCCGGCATCAAGGCGGTCGTGAAGAAATACGATGACCGCTGGACCGTGGAAATGAGGATACCGACGAAGGATTTTGGCAAGACTGGCCCCACAAAACAGTATCCATGGGGCATCCAGGTTGCCCGTACCCGTTGCGCGGAAGGCATGGAGTGGTCGTCATTGGGAACCGGTCCGGGGGATTACGCGACATTGAACCAGTGGGGAAATCTTTCGGCACAGTGATAAGTCATAGTCATCTCGCAGGATGACGGATTGATGGGTTATTTAGGAAATGTCATATGGCGCGTTGCATGCAATAAGTTTATCTCATATATTTTCAGGAGAAAAGAAAAACTATCTAAAAAAGGAAAGGACGAAGTTGAGAAAATGAATAATTGCATTGCGATTCAAACGAAGACGAGAGCACACTCGATCAAGTTCACCCTGATCGAATTGCTCGTGGTGATTGCAATCATCTCCATCCTAATGGCGATGTTGCTGCCTGCACTTAAAACAGTGAAAACCATCGCCCGGGCGATCTGTTGTGTCAACACGACCAAGCAGTTCTACGTCGCCAGCATCAGCTACGCGAACGACTGGCAGGGTGCCAGCCCCTGCGCCTGGCAGGCCTATATGAGCGGCCTGCTGCCCGGGCCTGGGAATCCCAGGAACTACAATTGCCACAACTCTTGGGCGTACAAGCTGCACGATGGCGGATACATGAGCATGGGGAAATATCGGATGAAGGAATTCACCTGTCCGGAGGTGGGGATTACTAAAGGGGTGGATCCCAATACGACGTTCTATTTCAGCGACAACGAATGGGAGACGTGGATCGTGTGGTGCTACGAGATGGCCGGGCAGCGGTCTTGCCCGGCAGGCATAAAGTATGGGGCCTTTCTCTACAACGACATCTTCCGCATTCCCACCCCCTCCAAGGCCGTCATGATCACGGACATCGGCGTTAGTTGCGGCAAGACTCAGCCGTACATAGGGGAAGCGTTTTACATCATCTCCGGCACCAATAGATACATCCTTATCCAACCGCTGGGCAGCCACGGCGCCGCTTTAGGATACGCCGGCCCGAAGACAGGGATCTTCGGCTACCATCTAGGTAAGAACACCTACATGATGTTCGACGGCCACGTGGAGTCTAAATCCTGCATGGATGCGGTTGACGCCGACTATGGCTATATCCGTTTCTGAGGGCGTGAACTGTGCCGATGTGAGTGATTTTCCGACGATTAAAACCGGTTTTTTTGTCTGTAAAATCCGGAAGGATGTAAAACAGGGAGGGAAGCATCGGAAATGGTTATCGGGATTGTAATGCCATTTCGGGGTATGTTTTAAAAGTAAAAATTAAAGAATAAGTGACGGACAAAAAGGCCGTCACGGATTCAGAAATCTAGTTACAACATTGATCAAAATAAGGAGATGACATGACGATGAAACTGGCAGTAATGGTCGTGGCCATGACGGTGGCAATGGGATGGTGGCAGGCGCAGGTGCGCGGAGAAGGGGCAACCCAGACTGTTCCGACCGGTACTGTCCCGCGTTTCACAATCCAGGCGGACACGAACTGCGTGGTGGACAACCTGACCGGGTTGATGTGGGCGCGAAACGCGAACCTGCCGGGTGCCACTCAAACCTGGGCGCAGGCCGTGGCCTTCTGTAAGAACCTGAACTGTGGAGGCCACACCGACTGGCGTCTGCCGAACCAGACGGAATTTTGCAGCCTCATGAACACGAATTACCCCCTCCGCCCCAGACTTTCGAATACGGCGGGCACCGCTGCGTGGAAGGAAGGGGATCCCTTTACGGGCGTTCAAGTCTGCGGCAATTACTGGATGGCAACGACCACGGCCGGCGAACCGGCTGGCGCATGGCTCATCGACTTCCGGGGCATCATAGTCCGTGAAAACGACATTGAGACAACGGGTACGGGTTGCGTCTGGCCGGTCCGGGACGTGAATTCGGCCTGCGCGCCATCCGCATCCGGGTGGGCATGGTTTCGTTTTTTCAGCAAACCTTACCTCGTCGAGGACGGGAAGCCGTGCGCCGACATCGTGATCTCCGAGAAGCCGTCGCGTGCGGCGAAACTGG
>CAIQLG010000257.1 GCA_903872565.1 uncultured Lentisphaerota bacterium
AATGCATGTCGTTGGGGGTCGCGATGTACACGCCGTCCAACTTCTCCTTCGCCAGCATCTCCCGGTAATCCAGATATGCGTTCGCCTCGTAGCCGAATTCCCGCCCATACTCCTTCTTGACGTGTGCCAGCCGATCACTCTTGTTGTCGCAGACGGCGGCAAGGATGGCGATGTCCGAGCAGTTCTTGAACACCACATCACCATGTTGATAGACTCTTTGTCCCGTGCCGATGATTCCCAAACGGATTTTACCCATAAATCACGCTCCTTTGTTTAATTTCTGAATCCGTGACGGCCTTTTTGTCCGTCACTTCTTCTTTCATTTTTACTTTTTAAACGTATTCCAAATTCGTATCGCCCACTGTCTCAAGTCATGGAGAATATTGCTCGATTAATCGATTTAATTAGTAAAAATTATCACACAGGCGGCATCTTGTCAATAGGGTAAAATTAAAAAAAATGTAAATATTTTTGATTAGAGCAGATGTTACGTTTCACATTCTGCCCGCTTCCACGCGAGTCGTAGGCGGATGCACTTCACAAAAGTTGAACTTATTTCTCGCAAAAGCGCAAAGCGGAAATTCGCAATTCATAGAAGGTTTGACAATCTTATAATCAAGCGATAGATTATAACGTTTATTTATGATAAATCGATAATATTTTATGAAAAACCGACTTCATGGACACAAGTACTGTCAAAGTCTATTACGGCCAGCACTGCATACATAAATGGACATGGGATGTCATGCCTGGAAGGAATAATTATTTCACCTTCTGGGGCATGTGGGTGGCTGCGGAACCTTGACGCTGGGCGACAGACTACGACCTTGGCATCGGAGATGTTTTCCTTCAGGGTTAAAGAAATTGCCGGGGCATGTGGTTTTTCCAATATTTGCGACTTCAGCCATTTCTTCCGTGAGAGAACTTCACAAACACCAACTGCATTCCGTGGTTGAAGTGTTATATTTTCATGAAAAAACAGTTTCTAAAGAAAAAGGCGGAATGACGATGAAGACATCGGCAATCTTATTTGCAATATTCCTTTCATGCATTTTATGTGGCCATCCGGCCGACAAGAAAAATGTGTCATATTGGAAGACGATCAAGATTCCTGCCGAGGCGAAGGGGAATGTCTCGGTGTCACTTGATTTCTTCCTTCCAGCCGAATGCAGTGGATACCTGCTGCTCAACCGGAATGGAAAACCTGTGAAAATTTCTTTGCAGCATCGGGAAGGTGGACACGTCAATGTGTTTTTCAACATCGGCGGATCCGAAGAACTGTCACTTGCATTCCTGAAGGAGGAGGTCGCCAGTGACGAGCTTCAGTCAAATGCGTCCGGACTTCTGCATGCCGTGAAAAAGGCCAGCGAGCATTTGACCAATGTTGATTCGGTGGATACTTTCAAGAAGTTGTGGGACAAGTCGGTCTTCCAGGGAGCGCTGTTCGAGGAGAAGGTCTTTTCCGGATACAATCCGTTCGGAACCAGCAACGACACGCTTCATTCCTATGACGGCGACATCAGGATTGGAAAAGCTGGCAGCTACAGATTTTATACGGCTTCCACGGATGCCTCCTTCATCCTGATTGATGGCAAGACTGTGGTGTCATGGCCAGGCCTGCATGACCAGTCAAAGGGCACCAACAATGAAATCTTCGGGGATGTCGTCCTCAAGGAGGGACTCCACAAATTCAGATATCTCCATGCGAACAGCGGCGGAGCCCTTTATGCGGTTGCAGCAATCCTTCCCCCTGGCGAGAAAAAGAATGAAGTGATCCAGAAAGCCGCGTTCACCGAGGTTTACAAGGCATCAGTCGGCCAGCTTGAATACCGTGACGGGAATGCCACGTCCGAGTTTTCCTGGAGCAACCGGCAGATGATCAATTTTGACAAGGACTGCATGCACGAGGTCGAATTCACCGCGGCTGTTCCGGCGGACTTGAAGGCGCAGAAGATCACTTGGGATTTCGGTGACGGCACGTCAGGGGAGGGGGCGAAGGTCTCACATATATATTTCAAAAGATGTTCATATCCTGTCACAATGACGGCCGAACTTGCCGATGGACGGCGGAGGAAGGAGAAACAGGATGTGCAGGTGGATTTCAGATTTGGACAGAACGAGCACGACGACAATGTCACCAATGAGATAATGAGGAAGGCGGTACAGCAGGAATCAGCCGTGGGAATTCAGCCCGAGGGATATGACGCGGTCATGGCGGCGATGCTCTTCTACAGGCAGAAGAAGGAGGCGGAATTGTTTTATCAGAACTCATCGCTCATGAAGAAATCCGCGGCCAAGGAAAATCTTTTCGAATTTCTGGACAGGCTGGCGGTGCCCCAAATGATGGATTCCGAAAACTACACGGGCGCCATCGCCGCGTGGGAGGCTTTCGTCGTGAAGGCGCAGGAACCTTTGAAGTCGAAGGCGCTCCTGAACAAGGCGGAACTCCTTGTCGGCCCTCTTGCGGAGCTGCAGCAAGGGCTCGCAATATTGAATGAAATTAAAAATGAATCCCTGTCGGACCGTGAAAAAAGATCGTACATTGTCATGCAGTCAGACGCCGTCCTGCGCAAGGACGGGTTCAATGCGGCATATAAAATGTTGAACGATATAAGGACTGCAATCTCGGCTCCTAAGAATGCAAGAGAGCAGCTGGAGTGTGAAAATTCGATAAATGCAAAACTCTTTTTGGCTGAACAGTATATAGCGTCCGGCAAAAACACCGAGGCATTGGAGATAATTGATTCGCTCGAATGGGAAAAGCCTTCGATCCGGCTTTATGCGCCTCTTGTCATGCTCAAGGGGAAGGCCTTGTCGAAGCTTGGAAGAAACGTGATGGCTGGAACCGTGCTGGAGGGCGGACTTCTCCTTGACAGGGACGACGATACCGATGCGAAAATAAGGATGGAACTGGCTGGAACATATGTCGCCAGGAAAGAATATCTGAAGGCGAAGCAGCAGATTTCCACCATAAGGAAAAAGAATCCCGACTCCATCGAGCAGCTGGAGTCTTCCAAGCTTCTGGAACTGATAAATGTCAAGATAGACGAAGGTGCAAAATGAGGGCAATCCTATTCATCTCAGTATTATTCCTCGCCACGACTGCACTGCGAGCGGAGGACGAAGATGATTTTCTGAAGCCGGTTGGCAGACCTCCCTTGGCGAAAGCTGACCGCCAGCAGGCCGGAGAGGCGCTTCCTCCTCTTCCGCTTCCCGCGACTCCGCTCAGACGCTCGGAGAAAAAAAGTCCGCCGAGTCCGGCGACTCTCATGGGCAAGGTCGTGTGGGGCGGATACGTGGACTACAAGTGGGAAGACGGACAGATCACGAGGGTGTTCGACTGGAACATGGTTCCCGCGGACTGCCAGCGTATCCTTGGAATGGCCCGGAATCATCTTGGCATGGAATACAAGGTCGAAACAGTCAACCTGTCGAGCTTTGATTTTACGCCGGCGCAGATACCGGTGCTGTTCTTTTCTGGCGGACGTTCCTTGAACTTCACAGATGAGGAGCGCGAAAAGTTGAGGAGATACATGCTCGCAGGGGGCATGCTGTTCTTTGACTCGGTCGTTGGCTCACCCTACTTCTACAAGTCCGCACTCAAGGAGCTCTTGCTGATCATTCCGGAGTCACCGCCCAGGCGCCTTCCTCTGGACCAGCCGGTTTTCCATATGATCAAGGATTCGATCAAAGTGAACGTAAAGACTAAAAACGATCTCGAACCTGTGCTGGATGGAGTTTACATAGGGTCAAGGCTTGCCGCTGTCGTCTCCCCTTACGGAATGGGAGTCGGATGGGACAGGGCAATCCCGGAACTGATCACAAAGGCGGACTATTATGACCCGGGCTCCGCTGACATCATGGGGCTCAATATCCTCGCCTACGCGATAGGCTGGTTCCAGGTCGGGAAATCCCACTCTAGGACAGATGTCTATGGGCAGGAGGATCTTGTGGATGATTCCGATCAGGTTGTCTTTACGCAGATAAGGACGGACGGCGTATGGAACACCGAGCCTGGCGCAGGAAACAGGCTCATACGCTTTGCAAGCCGCAACACGAACATCAAGGCAAATTACATCAGCAAGGCTGTGGTACTTGGAAAGGATCCCGTTGACGCATGTCCCTTCCTTTTCCTTTCCGGAATCACAATCTTCAGATTTTCCGACTCGGAAAGGAATGCGCTCAAGGAATATCTGGCACATGGTGGATATCTTCTGGTCAGCAATTCGCTCGGCCTTTCCGAGTTCGACATGGCTTTCAGGAGCCAGATCGCAGTGATGTTTCCGGATGCGAAATTCGAGAGGATTCCCCTGGAAAATCCATTGTTCCAGAAAGGCCCATTCAAGATAGATGTGGTGGAGTATTCGCCTGAGACAAAAACTAGATTCCCAGGCTTGCAGGGCGCATATTTCGAGGGGATAAGGATTGACGGCGAATACAGGATAATCTACAGCCCGGTTGATATCGCCGCCGGATGGCAGGGGGACAGGCATCCGCTGAGCTACATGTATATGCCCGACGACGCTCTGAAACTCGGCGCAGACCTGATCACTTTTTTCATGACACACTGAAAAGCCGCGCACGAGGGCAGGGGGGATGCTGCGGCATTCTGCATAGGATTTCCGATGCGTGGAAAATCCAGTATTGTCCCATGGATTATTGGATAAATGGATTGTCCGCCTTCGTAAAGAAACTACGGCGTGACATG
>CAIQLG010000258.1 GCA_903872565.1 uncultured Lentisphaerota bacterium
CAAAGGCAAACCATTTGCTCAAGCTTATCTTATCCTCAAATACTTCGCCCGGGTTTAATACTCTGCTTCCAAACGCTCCGCCAAAGTTGAAACTGGACCCGATGTCCTTCACCTGTCTGGAGTTGAGATATGCCGAGAAAATATACTGGTTGTCTCGGGCCGCACGATTTCGTCCACCTTTCCTGAACGCAATGTTGTTGGTGCCGACATTAGCAATCTGGAGTGTCGCGGTCACTTCCTCGCCGATATCGAATTTTTCCTTCGCCGGAATGAATAGGACACGCAGGCTGTATTGCGGATGCATGCGATAGACGACAGGTGTCTTCAAGTATTCGGACACCTGCTTCGCATTCTCATTTCCGGAAAAACGGAAGCGAATTAATGACATTTCTTTGTTGTACAACTCAGCAGATTCGCTCTGCGCATAGGCGGCACCAGCAACAATCACTATATATGAGTCAGGTTTAAGATTCTCGTCGTACGGGAGGGTAAGCTCGAGAAGAAATCTATCGTTAGCGTTGTTTTCAGATAAGAGTTCGCTTTTCAATATTGTAAGTTCTTGTTTTTTCCCAAGGTAGATCTTTTGTCCATCCTGACTCATGACCGACTGCGCAGTTTCTTCCCGGATACGCAGATAAATCCCGTTGTCCGGCTGATCTGCACCGAGTATGGCTACGCTGACGAGCAACAGCAATGATGTAAAGAATCTTGTCATATTTCACCTCGAATGGTTAAATTTTACTCATTTGCCGTTACAAAGCGGCTGAATCTTTGTTTTGCCATCAGTCTCTATCCTTGTTGCTTGGAGTGTGTGCTTCTATCATTTCTTGTTCTGTGGCGGCATCACCCAGGGTTTCAGCAGCTGATCGTCTATCGGTTTGTTTCCCTGTTCCTGCCACCATTTGGCCCACGCCTGCTTGTCTTGTTTGAAGTCCTGGCCAGTCTTCCGCGACAAGGCCGCACGAGCCCAATTACGGGTGTTCTGATTTCCATGATCGACAAGACTGACAAGCAACGGCACCGCCTCGTCGGATTCCTGGCGAGCCAATGCGGCAATAGCCATCCATTTCGGACGGCAGTCGTAATCAACATTATCCTTTTGATAGCCAGCCACTTTTATAAGGCCAGGCAAAAGGCGTTTGTCTTTTAGCGCACTCGCCTCCGCAAGCCCCGAACAGAGCTGGCGTCCATACTCACCATTTAATAAAGTCACCAAGTGTTGAATTCTTTCCTCTCGCGCATTGGCGGGCAAAGCGGCAAAAGCATCTTCATTGAGCCACATTCCGTGCCGACCAAACGTTTTTGCCGTCCAGATGACATATTCCCTGATTTCAGGATCCGCCTTGGCATAATGCGTTTCGACTTCAAGCTCCATTTTTTTGATGTCAAGCGATGCTGGCGACGTCGAGGGCTGGACGGATTTCTCTGCCGGAACCGCTGGATTTGCCGTGGTGGCCGCCATTCGTTCAAGTCTCTCGACTTTCATCTCCAAAGCTTTCAATCGGGCCTCATTTTCTGGCGAGTCGGTTGGCGTCTGCCCAATGCATCCGCCATTGAACACCCCCGTCGCTAAAAGAATTCCCACAAACACAATAGAACGAATTTGTGTCATCATCACTATGCTCCTTTTTGTTGTTTTTATGTTGGGCTCATCCGCTGTACTCCGTTGGCTGCGGCACACTTATGATTCCCATTTCGGCCTTTCAACGAGCTCTACTTCGGAATGCTCATCAAGAGAGTCGAATACATAGCCATACATGGGACCAACCATCATAATTCCACTCTCTTCCAGTCCCCATCTTTTGCGGCTTTCTTCCGTGGTGATCACTTCATCGACAATCATCGAATCCTGATCGTTCCAGAACCTAACCACATCTCCTGCCAGAGCGGCGATGTCTG
>CAIQLG010000259.1 GCA_903872565.1 uncultured Lentisphaerota bacterium
AAAACACACACGACCATTTAATCGCCACCGGTATGCCGAAACATGTCGGCGGGTGTGTGGACAATTGGAAGATGCACGATCTGGAGAGCTGGCACCGCTATTGGGGGACAACCGGCCAGATCGATCTCGATTTCTCGCCGGCCTGGGGTGCCGAGGGGTTCCGCACCACCACCCGCCGCGAAGGCGACTTCGAGATCATCGAGTCGGAAAATGGCGGAATTACCCGGCAGGTCATTGATAACGCCAACACGTACAGCATGCCCGAATTCATTCGCTATCAGGTGCATGACCGTGCATCCTGGGAGTTCTATAAGACCCGCATGACCCCGCGCCAGTTCATGTCGAAAGAAGACTTGGAGGCGAACTGCCGCCGATTCGATCATCGCGACAGGCCTCTGCGTATTCACGCCGGCAGCACCTATGGTGCTGTCCGCGACCTGTTTGGGGTTGAAACGGCGAGTGTGATGCTCTATGACGACCCGGAATTGATCCATGACATCATCGCATTTTTCCAATCTAAATTTGAAAACCACGTCGCACCTCTGATCGAACGATTGAAACCGGAAGTCGTCGATATGTGGGAGGATATCGGATATAATGTCGGTCTGCTGATCAGCCCTGAACATTTCCGGCAGTTCTGCGCGCCGTTTTATCACCGGGTCGCAGAGGTGGCTAAATCGGCAGGGGTTACAGTCAGGACCGTGGACTCAGATGGCTGCGCCATGGAGTTGGTTCCCCTGCTCGCCGAATGCGGATTCAATTCGCTCTACCCATTTGAAGTCAAGGGGAAAAACGATCTCATGGCACTTCGTGCCAAGTATCCCAAATTCATCTTTTTCGGAAACTTGGAGAAAGAGGTGGTGAATGATGGCAACGAACACTTGATCGAGCATGAGATCATGTCGAAAGTCCCACGGCTTTTAAAGAAAGGCGGCTATTTCCCAAATGGAGATCACGGCATCCAGCCAATGGTCACATTCAAAAACCTCTGCAAGTTCATGACCCTGCTCCACAAGGTATGCGGCAATCCCGAGGGTGAATTCCCTCGAATATAACATAACAACACAACAGCGTAATGAGGATGACAATGAAAAAGTATTTCACTGAATTGTTCGCCAATTTGTCGGAGGACCAAATCGAAGACTACCATCGCACGGTCTTTATGGAGATGGAGGGGGATTTCGCAGTCGCAAAGCGGGCAGAGTATTACCAGGACAAATTGCGCCATATGGGCTGTAATGTCAAGATAGGACGCGGCGTCAAATTGCTGAATCCCCAGTATATCTCATTGGGCGACAACGTGACGATTGACGATAATTGCTCACTGATCGCACGATCTGAAAAGGGCATCACAATCGATGACACCGTCTCCATCAAACATGGCGTTTATCTCGATACCGAAAGTGCCACCGAGGGGTATATCAGCATTGGCAAACGTGTGTACATCGGGACGGGATGCTCTCTGCATGGACACAAGGGATTGGAGATCGGTGATGAAACCCTTCTGGCGCAGAACATCACGATTACACCTTATTCCCACAAGTTCGAGGATCCAACGAAAACCATCATTTCCCAGGGTGGATTCAGCCGCAAGATAAGCATTGGCCGGGACTGTTATCTCGGCATGAATGTTTCCGTACTCTGGTCGGCGGATATCGGCGACGGCTCCATTGTCGGCTCAGGCTCGGTTGTGGTCAAGCCGGTTCCGCCTTTTTCTGTCGCTGTCGGCGTACCTGCCAAAGTCATCAGAAAACGCGAAGGTCTGCAAGGAAAGGAGACGAAGTAAATGATTATTTATGTAGTTACCGACAGTGGAAAAAACGCCATGGGGGGCGGATTTTATGCGCACAAGTTCGTCCTGGAGGAAACATCTGGCGACATCTGCCTTATCATCCGTTACAATCAGCTCACGCTGGAATTTCTTCGCGAATTGAAACCGCTGGCAGTGTGCCACAGCGGGGGAGGCACGAGTTATGATGAATACGACGTGCTTCAAAACAAAGATTACAAGGAGGCCGTGACAAAGTGGGATGGCCCCCAGATCGGCTTTTGCGGCGGGCATCAGATTATCGCGCATATGTTTGGCAGTACGCTCGGCAAAATTCGGACATTGCGGGAAGGCGACGCAGATCATAACCCCGGCTACCACCCAGGACAGTTCAAGGAATGGGGTGTTTATCCTGTACAGATTCTAAAGCGGGATCCGCTCTTTGACGGTTTTGTCCAGGTGGTGAAAGTACAGGAATTCCATGTGGACGAAGTAAAGGAGCTGGGTGCTGAATTGGAATTGCTGGCGAGTTCCGACAATTGCCGCATTCAGGCGTTCAAGCATCGGAGCAAGCCAATTTACGGTACCCAGTTTCACCCCGAGCAGGCAAGCGCAAATTATCCTGATGGATTTCAGATCCTAAAGAATTATTTCAAGATCGCCCGTGATTTTAAGCACAGTCAAAACCAAACAAACTGAGAATAAGATAAGTTTTTAAAATAAAAAACAAAAGGAAACATTATGATTATGAAACTCAATAAAAAGCATCCGATTCGTGTTGGAGTGGTAGGCATAGGGCGCGGCAGGTCTTTCATCGGCGATGCTGCAAAGGCCGCCGGATTTGAACTCGTAGCACTGTGCGACACCTGGAAGGAGAAACTGGAAGAATTCGGCAAAGAAAAAAATGTGCCCACCTACACCGACTACGACAAGTTTCTGGAACACGACATGGATGCGGTAGTGCTCGCAAATTATTTTCACGAGCATGCGCCGTTTGCGATCAAGGCGCTCAAGGCGGGCTTGCACGTCATGAGCGAGACAGCCGCCTGCCTTACGCTGCAGGAGGGGGTTGCCCTCATCCGGGCGGTGGAGAAAACAGGCAAGACCTACATGTTCGCGGAGAACTATCCGTATATGCGGCACAACCAGGAGATGCACCGCCTTTTTCATTCCGGCGGTTTAGGTACGTTCATGTACGGTGAATGCGAATATGTCCATCCGATGGATGCGGATTCCATGAATCGTATTTCTCCCGGAATAAATCACTGGCGCAACTGGGTTCCAGCAACCTATTACTGCACGCATGCCATGGCGCCGGTGATGTATATTACTGACACCTGGCCGGTCAAGGTGAATGGCTTTATCGTCCGGAAATCTCCAGATGATCCCGTGGCACAGCGGACAGTCCGAGCCTCTGACGCAGCATCAATGATTGCCGTGCGCATGGACAACCACGCGGTGGTCAAACTGCTGCAAGTCGGTTTGCGCGGGCATGATGTCTGTACGAGAATCCACACGGCGAAAGGCTATATGAAAGGTAGAAACGGGGAAGTTACAGTGCTTCGGCAGCAGTGGCATGAAAAAAGAAAATATCCGGAACACATGACCTACCTGCCGGACTTTCCAGTCATGCATGAGCTTGCCATGAAAACCGGCCATGGCGGCGGCGATTTTTTCACCATGTACTATTTTGCCGATGCCATCCGGAAAAAAGAGCAGCCGTACCTGGATGTCCATCGCGGTGTGTCCATGTCAATCGTCGGAATTCAGGCATATCGTTCCGCGCTGGCGGACGGGGCGACAATGGAGATTCCTGATTTCCACAAGGAAGCGATGCGCAAGCAGTACGAGAAAGACGATTGGTCGCCGGATCCGGCGCGGCACAGGCCTGGCCAGCCCTGGCCAAGTGTTGAAGGACAGAAAAAGCATTCGGCATTCGCCCTGGATTATGCACGCAAAATCTGGAAGAAGAACGGATACACTGGAGAATAGGCTCTGCAAAAAAAACAACATGGCAGGCAAAAGGAGATTGATACCATGAAACTCGAGTACAAGCCGGACTGGGAAGAGACTAAAACCAGGTATAAACAGTGGTGGGCGCATGAGTATTTCGGGCGTTGCGCACTATCCGTGACGGCACCGAAGAAGAATCCGCCGGATATCCCGAAACCGCCGCCAGCAAAGACTATCGAGCAGAAATGGTATGATCTCGACTGGATCAGCGCCCAGCAAGATTACGGAAAGTCACAAACCTTCTATGGAGGTGAGGCTTTCCCCGTCTGGAACGGCGGTTATCCCGGCCATTGCGCCATTCCAACTTTTCTGGGATGTCCTTTCACTCTGGATTGGAACACTGGCTGGCGTGATCCCATTCTGCTGGGAGAGGATCTCGAGTTCCAAAACCTCACGATCAACAAGACGGACCGGAACTACCGGTTCATGCTCGATCTGTTGCGCCGCAGCGTTAAAGAGGCGCGGGGCAAGTGCCTCGTGACCATCGGTGCGTTCGGAGGCTGCGGCGACACACTGGCGGCCTTGCGCGGCACGGAGCAGCTGCTCTTTGACTGCATCGAACGTCCCTCGCAGGTGCGTGCCGCTGAAGAGTTTTTAATGGATATGTGGTGCAAACATTACGAC
>CAIQLG010000260.1 GCA_903872565.1 uncultured Lentisphaerota bacterium
AAAGAAAATCTCAAAATAAAAGGAATCGACGTAACGTCAAAAATAACGACACCCGATGCGGAGCAGCAAAAAATATTGGATTTGCTTGGTATAAAAATCAGGTAGCCAGTGATTTGAAATGAAAATCCGTAGTTTGTGTTATATCCATCAAGGGGTTATGACGATTTAATTAAAGTAATGTCGGATTTAAGAATCTGCTGGCGACTGTAAGGAGTCAGCAGAATTCGTTCGACAGTTTTATTTGATTCCATATGGTCCTGTTTCTTGGTTAATTCCACCAATACCACCTGACCGAATAATCCAATATTGTTTATTTCTATGATTTATTCTTATGACATGAGTCATCCCATCACACATTATCACTGGGGGAGTAAAAGTAATCGTTTCAACATCACCTTCATTTAATACAATAACATCGGTACGATTGCTAATGTCGTCTACATTGTATTTCCTGTCTGCAAGGATTTTTAAACCAACGGACGATATTATTATGGGCTCCTTACCAGCATTGCTAACCTTTTGTTCTTCCTTGGTTGCACACCCAAAGTTCATAAGGAAAACAAAAAATGATATGATATAAATTATTGGTTTCATGTCGAACGTACGTGGTTTTCAACCGCGCGGATGCGCGGTTGGGAGAACTATTCTTCTTCGCCTTTCTTCTTTTCTTCTGGTTCTGGATATAGGGACAGCATAATGTCAATACCTAATTCCCCAGCTAGTTTTGCCAATTCTGCCGGAAGGGAATCAGATTGGACAAGAACATCTCTCCTGTTTATTCCGAAATCCAATTCCGCACCCTCAAGTTCGGGTATGCTCATTATCAATTTTATTGAATTTGCATTATCACGCAAGAAGCGAATTGCGTCTTTTTTTTGATCTTCAAAATTGCTGAAATCAGCGTTGCTGACCAAGTATCGTGCGCCAGAACTCATGTGATTTGATTTTTTTGTCCTGTATTCTCCTTTCTTATAAAAGGAATCAGGCTTCAGGTCAATTTCCAGAAGCTTGTCAATGTTCAGGTCTACACCGCCTACTCTCAACATACAAGACATATCGGCTCCTTTATAATGGCGAACGTAAAAATACTATCTATCCAGCAAAGCAGAATTAGATACATCTGTTCCTCGGATGTTTTCCGTTCTTATTGACATTTCAGCACTTTACTCATTACAACGCCATCTTACGAATTGTATTTCGGCACAACCGCCTTTCTTAACTTCAAAGTCTTCGGGTTTATCATAACTCATATCATATGGGATAATTGTCGAATCTTCAACTGTGGCTTTATATTTGCCAGGCTCCACTCTTATATGAAACCAGCCATCCCTGTCGGTAGTGCAGGATATAGCCTTCCCATTACCGCTTATAGTTACCTTTATGCCTTCTATCCCTTTCCAATGGCTTTGTGCAACAGTTCGTCCTTCAATTTCCCCATCCGTCATCTCGGGGATTTGCTCAATCTGTTCGATTTTCTGTTTGCTTTTCGACAGTAATTCCGTGTTGCCACCATAACATATCTCTAAACCATTATTATAGGTAATCGCAAAAACCAGATATTCTTGCCCAACCTCCAGACGGAGCCTGCCACTTGAATTCTCAGTATAA
>CAIQLG010000261.1 GCA_903872565.1 uncultured Lentisphaerota bacterium
CAAAGGCAAACCATTTGCTCAAGCTTATCTTATCCTCAAATACTTCGCCCGGGTTTAATACTCTGCTTCCAAACGCTCCGCCAAAGTTGAAACTGGACCCGATGTCCTTCACCTGTCTGGAGTTGAGATATGCCGAGAAAACATACTGGTTGTCTCGGGCCGCACGATTTCGTCCACCTTTCCTGAACGCAAGGATTTTGGTGCCGACATTAGCAATCTGGAGTGTCGCGGTCACTTCCTCACCGATATTGAATTTTTGCTTCGACGGAATGAATAGGACACGCAGGCTGTATTGCGGGTGCATGCGATAGGTGACAGGTGTCTTCAAGTATTCGGACACCAGCTTCGCATTCTCATTTCCGAAAAATTTGAAGCTAAGCAATGATGTCTTCTTGTCCCATGCCGCTCCGCTCTGCCCATAGGCTGTACCACCAACAATCAGGATGTATGAACCAGGTTCAAGATTCTCGTCATACGGAATGGTAAGTTCGAGAAGAAATCTGTCGTTAGCGTTGTTTTCAGATGAGAGTTCGCTTTTCAGTATTTTAAGTTCTTGTTTTTTCCCAAGGTAGATCTTTTGTCCATCCTGACTCATGGCCGACTGCGCAGTTTCTTCCCGGATGCGCAGATAAATCCCGTTGTCAGGTTGATCTGCACCGAGTATGGCTATGCCAACGAGCAACAGCAATGATGTAAAGAATCTTTTCATATTTCACCTCGAACGGTTAAAGTTTACTCATTTGCCGTTACAAAGCGGCTGAATCTTCGTTCTGCCGTCAGTCTATATCTTGTTGCTTGCTTCGTGTTCTGCTATCATTTCTTGTCCTGCGCTGGCATAACCCAAGGTTTCAGCAGTTGATCGTCTATCGATTTGTTTCCCTGTTCCTGCCACCATTTTGCCCACGCCTGCTTGTCTTGTTTGAAGTCCTGGCCAGTCTTCCGTGACAAGGCCGCACGAGCCCAGTTGCGGGTATTCTGATTTCCATGATCGACAAGACTGACAAGCAACGGCACCGCCTCATCGGATTCCTGGCGAGCCAATGCGGCCACAGCCATCCATTTCGGACGGCAGTCGTAATCAGCGTTATCCCTCTGATAACCAGCCACCTTTATCAGGCCGGGCAAAAGTCGTTTATCTTTTAAAGCACTCGCTTCTGCCAGCCTCCCGCAGAGCAGGCGTCCATACTCGCTATCTTCCAATAAAGTTGCCAAGTATTTAATCTTCTCTTCTCGCGCATTGGCGGACAAAGCGGCAAAAGCATCTTCTTTGAGCCACATTCCACTCGGTCCAAACGATTTTGCCGTCCAGATGACATACTCCTTGATTTCAGGATGCGCCTTGGCATAATGCGTTTCGACTTCAAGTTCCATTTTTTTGATGTCAAGCGATTCTGGAGACGTCGAGGCTTGGTCGGATTTCTTTGCTGAAACCTCTGAAATAGCTGTGCTAATACCCGTCATGTCCTTGGTTACTTCTCTCGCATGCCTGGCAAGTTCTGGATTGGTCCCGTTAATGTACCCTTCCAGTATCTCGGCGACGCTTTTGCGATCAGTCTTCAAACCCCATGCAATTCTTCCATACAGATTGGGCTCCCGGTCTTCAAATGCCATCTCCAGGAGTCGACGAATGACTTTTTCATTTTTATTTCGAATGGTGGATAGTCCATAATAAACGGCATTGTAGCGAACCTCGCGATTGTTGTCTTGAGACAGAGAAAGCATCAATTCTATAGCTTCGGGATTCTGCGATTGCGCAGACCATATCCACTTGCCGCCGACTATTTGGGCAATTTGGTTCCGCACGGCATAGTCTTCATCTTTTCCACAAGCTGCAAGTACGCTTATGAATGAATCGTCCATGATGAGGGAGATCCTTTCTTTTTGGATTAGGAGCAAAGTCTTTTTGCGCTTCTCGCTGTTTCCATTTGCTAAAGCCTCTTTGATTTCCGGAAGTTGATTTGCATATTGTCTTTCCGCTCGAGCCTTAGACTGTTCTTTATCCCAATTAAACGCTTCCAGTTCTCCGAGAAATATTTTTCGGCATACTTCCGCCTTGTCTCGAATTGCCTTGTCCTGCGATTCCAGATAGGGCTGCAAATACCCGATCAGTTCTTTTTGTTGTGACCCCGCTCCCCATGCCACTCGGCTCAAGTCGTTAGGATCATCAACACGCATGCAGAGGTCTACAAGCGTTCGAATAATTGCCGGAGTTTTGGGTTGGACAACTGAAAGACCAAAATAAACTGCATAATGGCGTGTCCCGTATGGATCTGCCAGTTCTCCGCTGAAGTCAGCGGCATGATACATAATCTCGATTGCATCGGGATTCTGTAGTGTTTTTCCCCAGATGTAACGATTGCCAATCCATTGAAGGACATTAGTTCTATGTTCCTTGGTCCGCCGGAGGCCGTTGCGAACCGTCCTGAGAATTTCTCCATCTGTTCGTGTGTCCTTGTCTTTGGATTGCATGAGAGCATCAAGTGCTTTTCCTCCTTCAACGTCATCCGGGAAAAACGATTCAAAACTTGGCGCACAGTAGGGTTTGGCTTGTTGCCATACCAATTTTTGCTCATTGCCTGTGCTGGCCGCCATCTGTTCAAGTCTCTCGACTTTCATCTCCAAAGCTTTCAACCGGACCTCATTTTCTGGCGAGTCGGTTGGCCTCTGCCCAATGCATCCGCCATTGAATACACCCGTCGCTAAAAGAATTCCCACAAACACAATAAAACGAATTGGCGTCATCATCACTATGCTCCTTTTTGTTGTTTTATGTTGGGCTCAGCCGCTGTACTCCGTTAGCTGCGGCACACTTATGATTCCCATTTCGGCCTTTCAACGAGCTCTACTTCGGAATGCTCATCAAGAGAGTCGAACACATAGCCATACCTGGGACCAACCATCATAATTCCACTCTCTTCCAGTCCCCATCTTTTGCGGCTTTCTTCCGTGGTGATCACTTCATCGACAATCATCGAATCCTGATCGTTCCAGAACCTAACCACATCTCCTGCCAGAGCGGCGATGTCTG
>CAIQLG010000262.1 GCA_903872565.1 uncultured Lentisphaerota bacterium
ATACGACAACCGCAACCAGCAGCAATGTCAACAACGGCCATATCACGCAGAATATCCAGACATTTATTTCCTGATAGGATATTCCCAGCAGTCCCGCAAGCCATACGAGCAGGTCAACGCAGAACTGGAATATGCGGTTTGTCATTGCAGTTCTATGTCCTAAAAAAAGGCGGGGTCGCCTCTTTTGTCATCGAACTATTTGTTGCCTATCTTTTTTGCAGTCAGCGTGTTCTTACCAACATCGGTGTCGCCTCTAATCCCTGTAGAATCTATGGGAAGCATGAGCACATTCTTCCATCCGTTATCCCATTTGACAACTATCGTATCCTTCTCTCTACTCCAACGTCCATCTATCCCATTGTTCCAGCTGCAATGCACTTTCCCATCCTTATTGAAAATCCACGTGTCGCGATAGCCGTTGGTTACGCTAACCTCCCATTTCCCCACCAATGCGGAGACAACGAGGTCGCCTACAGATGCCAGCGCATCGATCTCGGCCTGCACCGCCATCGCGCCCGGCAGGTCGCCTTTGGTGGTCAGCTGTTTCTTGAGTTTTTCCAGCTTGACCAGCTGCTTCGCCTTGACAGGTGCCGTCACTTTCTCTATTTGCTCCGAGTAGTCCTTCTTCGCCGCCGTGAGCTCGGCAGGTTCCTTGCTATCTTCCGAATAACCGATCCAGGCCAATGCCAGGATCACCAGCATTACCATTCTCTTCTTCATCTTGGTGTTCCTTATTTTAGATTTCATTTGTCATATGTTTCTGGTGCTTCTGCATGCCGGATCCGGTTTTAGCGCTTATCCTTGCTGCCATTCTTCAACAACACCCTGCCGGAGTGTCCGTTGGCATTTGGTGCGCTTTTGAACTTGTTCGGATTCTCAGGAGCCCTGAAAATCGAATATGTCCCATCGTTTGCCGTGCAGATTATTTCATCGTTACTCTTGAATTCAAGCGTGACGCTTCCACCATCGTCGAGATCCATGATGAATTTGTCCCCCTTTTTCTTGATTACAGCATTGTGCGACCAGCAGCCGGGGTCGGAGAATGTCCAGCCGCCCTTCGTCAGATCACAGCGCGAACCGATATCGACCGCGCCTATCTCGGCCTGCACCGCAGCAACACCCTGGGCATCGCCTCTCTTCATGAGAGATGCCTGCAGTTTCTGGAGCGCCACCACCTGCTTGACCTTGATGGCTGCCGTGGCCTTCTCCATCTGTTCCGCACAGTCTTTCTCCGCAGCCTCGAGCTTCGCCTTGATGGGTGCCGTCGCCTTCTCCACCTGTGCTGCGTAGTCTTTTCTGGCAGCTGTGAGCTCGGCGGGCTCCTTGCTGTCTTCCGAATAACCGATCCAAGCCAGGGTCAGGATCGCCATTACAAACATCTGCTTTTTCATTATAGTTCTCCCTATTTTAATCGAGTCTATTTCTTTACGGCACTGCCCGGACCGTGGACAGTGCTAATTACAGTTCCTCCTTTTTTAAGAGGAGCTACCATCAAATCTTTCGCATCTGAATTGTCCCACGCCAGCGTAACTCCTTTTTTCCCGAGCGTCCAGCGTCCAGACTTGATTCCGTTGGTAGATAGCACCGTGCCATCCTTCTTAAATGTCCAAATTGAAGTATAGCCCATATCGAGCTTCATTTCCCACTTGCCCAGGAGCAGCGACTCGTCGTCGTTGGCAAGCGCGTCAATCTCGTCCTGCACAGCAAGTGCGCCCTCAAGATCACCCTTTTTTGTAAGCTGGGTCTTCAGTTTTTCCAGGCGAGTGATCTGCTTAGCCTTAATGGGCGCTGTGACCTTTTCTATCTGTGCCGCATAGTCGGCCTTGGCCGCTGTGAGTTCGGCGGGTTCTTTGGATTCTTTGTTGTCCTCCGAATAACCGGTTATCGCCACGAGCGCGATAACCGCCATTAACATCATCGTCTTCATTTTAAAACCTCCATTTAAACTTGTTTAGTATTATGCCATATTTACCGGCAAAATTAAGGACGCTTTTCTCCAGCGGGATTGCCTGCTGAGTCGAGCCTCGAGTATTTCCTACATGTTTCCTTGTTCATTGTAATTGTCCCCTCCATATATTTAAAATTTCCTTCTCACTCTGATTCCTTGTCTACTTTGCTGCTTGTTGTTATCATCCCTTTGATTGTCCCTATTGTACCCAGTACGCCGCCGGTGGCCGTAATGGCGGCGGGCAGGGGAGTGGGGATCGCAGTCAGTATCCCTACAAGCATCCCTTTGCCGATGGCTGTTCCCCAGTTGTCCTTGTAAGCATATTTCTGTATCAGGATGCATGGAATTGTCAGGACTGCGGCCACAATACAGGAAATCAGCCATCCTATGCCGGTTGCATCAGGTGCGAAAAGCATCATGTCCACGCAGATCATTCCGAGCGCGACCAGCGGGTGAAGCCCGAATGTCTGTATAAGCCTGTTCATTTATATTGCCCCATATGTCTTATTTTTTGTATTAAGCAATCTTCAAAGTTTGGACGATACAGGAGGAATTTCATCATTAAACCTCACTTTAATCTCATACGGTATTTCGGGGGTATTTTCCCTAGTGAAAAGCTTACTGATCCATTCTTTGAAGAAAACTCTAATTTGATCTCGTGCCAAACTTCTAGTTGACGGGTAGTCTTTGCCGCGATCTGCAATTTCCTTTTTCAACTTCGGAACCTCGTTTTCCAGAAGTTGTTTTGTATAGTCTCCACGAATGGTCACACAACTAGCGACTTTAGTGTACTTCAATGATTCGATTTCTGCTGGTAAATTCGCTCCTATGGGCGGCGCGGTTATGTTGAGTGTGCGAGTGTTCCTATCCCATTGGACATCCCACTGATCAGGTTTACTCATATCAACGTAGTATATAAAATTGAAACAACCTTTTGCTTCCCATTCAGTGTATTGTCCGGCAATAACCGTGGGTTTAGACTTCTCCGATTCCATCCTGTATGACTCTATCACATTCTTAGGTTCTTCGGCCGGATTATAGCTTCCTCTATAGCGAACTATTCTGAAAAAACATATTTTGTCCTGTTCTACAAATTGAAGTTTCATACTTGTCAGTTCAATCGTCATCTCACCCATGGAGCTCTGGAACGCATTCTTTGCTCCGAAATGCTTCTCCATTATGGCAAGGGTTTTATCTAAGAGAATTGGGCCGGCCTTGGTTCCTTTGTCAATAACTTTCTCGCACCCCCTTTGAAAAAATAAACCACCAACTATGAGTATTCCTACTATACCAAGGGAAATAACAACCTTTGTCCATTGGTTCGATGTGTTTGCCGGCTGAGGGGGATTCTCGCGTATGCTATCAGGTGTCATATTAAAAATCTCCTATTAAATTGTTAATTCCTCCTTATATATTCATTGACGCTGAAGCGATAGAAATCTTCTGCAGCGAACTAGCTATCAAGAAAGATGTCACTCCGCTTATCCCGATTGAAAATGCCAGCGCCAATCCAAGCAGGAAAATTGTCCGAAGGAATAAATACGTGCGGTTAAGGCCTGATGATACGGCTCGTAGATTTTTTGCCGATGCATCCAGGTTCTTAAAGGCATCCTTGAGACTTTTATTCTGCATGTCTGAAATTGATGCAATGGCTGTGTCAAGCATCGTGCCCGTCGAGTCACACATTGAATTGATATTGTTCTTCAACTTCGGGGTATTGTCCTTGAGGAAGTCCGCAGTTTCCGCAAAGGCTGTTGCGGTATCCTTCATTCGCTCGGCAACATCGGCAATCTGATCGGCCGGCTTTTCAAGTGGACACTTTTTAATAACTGGTATTTCAAACCTCATCGCGGTTGACATGTCTGAAAAAGTTGTGCTAAAGTCACGGACAGTTTCAGCGCTTTTTCTCATGGTGTCTTCATACTTAGGAACTAGATCAAGAAAATCATTGGACACCGTGTTGAGATCTCCTGCAGCCTTGCGGTAATTTGCCAAAGCTGTTTTTGCATTGTCCAATACTGTTTGCTTGGATTCTACCTCCTTCGCTACAAGCGAGACAGTATCTGCAGTCCCTGCGACGGCATCCGCCATCGATTCCAGTACTGACAAAATTACCGACTGCCTGGAATATGCGACTATGAGCAGGGAGATTAGTATAAGTGCGGAAATGATTTGCATAACGCCGACGAATCGAAGCAACGTAATGCGAAATGATAACATTTTATTTTCCCTCTATTGATTGAATTATTGATCAGTATCTGAATCGATCGCGAAAAACATACATCAAACCCGGTTTATGGTTTCGTTTATATCTTCTCCTTATCTATTCTTTTTTTAAAAAAAGATCTGTCCTTTTATGTTTAATCTTAATTGGGTCTAATTCCCCGATCCTTGGGTCGGCTTTATGTTGTTGTTTTAAAAATCTCAGCCCCGTCCAAGGGACGTGGGAGTTTGCCCGAAATACCTCGTCTGCTTGCGGCGAGGATAGGGCAAACGGTCTGAGATTTTTATTGTCCTATTCCTTTTTACCAGATGCCGTATTTTCTGGCGACGCTGATTTTGGTGGAAGCTTGATGGAGCCTCCAAACCGTAGTACTTCCAACTTTCCGTCGGGGTTGAACTTGAACACCTCCGGTACCCCCGCATTATCCTTCCATATGAAGCCTTCATACTCCTTGGAATATTTGGGGCTTATTCCAATTAAAATGCAAATTGATTGTATGTAAAATGCCATTTATGAGCGTATTATGTCGCTTATTATAATATCAATTTGACATGGAATTGGAATTAGAAAAACCAGTGCCCCCCAAAGAGGATGCGGTTATCGTAATTCGTCCATCCGCCACATCGATCTCACGGGTATGGCCATTTATATATTTATATGAATAGTGCCCGTTGAAAGTACCGATGTCCGTGCTCTTAATCCTGTCCGAACTTTCTGTATTCATCGGCTTCTTACCCGACACCGAATCAATCTCTTTCTGCACCGCACCGGCTCCCTCCAGGTCGCCTTTGCCGCCAATTGTCTTTTTCAATTCTTCCAGTTGTGCAATGTATTTCTTCTTGTTTGGATCAAGCGCCGAATTCGTCTGCGTCTGGTAGGCCTTCCGCGCCACCGTCAAGGCCGCCGGTTCCTTGTTCTCGGATTCTTTTTTGTCGGCCGCATAGAGACTGGTCAGAAAAATAGCCCATATGATAACTGCGATAAATATGTTTTTCATCACCTTGTTCCTTTCGACCTAATGGCAAAAGCATTTATGCTCTGCCAATTTTGTTATCCTTTTTTTTCACTGTTCTGCTTTCATTTCTTTCTCAGTGACAACATGGTAGATGCAGGCGGGATTACCGTCTCCCCAGATACCATGGCAGCTCCCGCCCTTCGGATTTGTGGAGTTTACAGCATCAACCACTGGTGCGGATTCGCTGGAGCATTTCCTGTGGTCCGGGTCGGGCTTGACATTCCACCAGGAATGTTCGTCTTCGGGATGGTATGTATACCAGTCTTCGGTATTGGAACAGAAGACTTCCTTGTTCCGTACCAGTACGCGGCAGGCGAAGCCTCGCGACATTCCTCTATCCGTAATCTTGACGGCTATGATGTCCCCGGCCTGCATTTTTACAATTACAGTTTTTACAGTCTCCCAATTTGTGGACTTGGCCTCCATCTTTCCATTTACTGCAAGGATGAATTCATCATCACAAGATACGACGAGCTTTGCGGTGACCTCGTTCTTCCTTCCGGCGTCAGCACTGGGATCTTTCAGGGATTCTATCTCCTTCTGCACCGCACCGGCTCCCTCCAGATCGCCCTTGCCACCAAGCTGTTTCTTCAACTCTTCAAGCTGCGCGAGGTACTTCTTCTTGATCGGAGTCACGACCGAGTTCGCCTGCGCCTGGTAGGCTTTCCGCGCCTGTGTCAGGGCGGAAGGCTCCTTGATTTCATTATCTGCCAGCATCAAACTCGGTGAACATGCAAATACAAACAATGATGCCAGTAACATTATTATTCTCATGTATTTGTCCGTCTGTAAATGATATTATTTGTCATTAGGCTTCGACGCCAAGAATCTCGGAAATGCCCAATACGTCGATTTTGCATTTCCACCTTTATGCTCCACGACAAGTCCTAGATTTTTTGATTTCATAGGCAGTTCAACAACAATATCCATCACATCATTGTTCCATTCCGCCATATTTGTTGTGAAAAGTTCCTTCCCGTCCGCAATTACTTTGAAAGTCACTTCGGATTTACCTTTTACATTTCCAATAGTCGCGGAAAAGAATCTCATATCTTTCGGTATGGAATACTCCACCTGCGAAGGACACGGAGCGAGAAGGAAATCCTCCATGACAAGATCGTTGTCAATAAACGGCCTTTCACAGGGATCTTTGGCATCCTTGCCTACAAGCATGCTACCCCATCCCACCCTGGCTGTTTTAGGCTTGCATTTGATAAGCGATACTGCACGCCCTTCTGGGGCGTCCTTCTGCCTTTTCGGCGGATCGGTCTGTTCAATTTCCGGCGGAGGAATGAGTTTGTCCGGTTTGACTTTCAAGAATTTCGGGAACGCCCAGTAGGTCTCATTCACATGACCACCGTTGACGTACAGTCCAGGCTGGTCTATAATCAGATCTATGTGCTTCGATTTTGCGGGCAGCTCCACTGCGACATCAAGGACATCCTTGTCCCATGTTGACATGCCGGATTCAAAAATTACTTTTCTGTCGGCTATGATTTTGAATGTGACGTTGGTTTTCCCCTTTAGTGAACCTATCTTTGCTGAAAAATACTTGACACCTGACGGTACGGCATATCTGACATGCGAAGGACTCAGGGCGAAAATAAAATCCTTCTTCACAAATTCGTTATTTATAAACGGTCTGCATCCGGCATTCGGATCATTGTCCCCTTTTATATCTTTCCCTATGACCATGCCACCCCATCCCACCCAGGCCATTTCCGGTTCCAAATTAATCAACCGTATGGAGTCTTTCTGTTTTATGTCCGTGGCTTCGGCCTGTGAAGTTTTTGATGATTCTTTGTCCCCCTTCTCGTCCGCCAGCGAATGTTCTGCTTCCTTGATTGATTCATTTTTCTGAACGTCCTTGTCCTCGGCCTTATCACCGGCGTCCTCTGATAAAATTGATTTTATGAAAACTATCTCCTTCTGCACTGCGGTCGCCCCCTCAAGGTCGCCCTTGCCGCCTAGTTTCTTCTTCAGTTCTTCTAGCTGAACTATGTATTTTTTCTTTATCGGCATGAGCGCCGAATTCACCTGCGCCTGGTACGCCTTCCTGGCCTGGGTCATGGCGGCTGGTTCCTTCTGGTCTGATTCATTCTCTTTGTCCGCCGCGTCAACAGACAGTCCCATTGCCATAAGGCAGAAAGTTAGCAGCAATCCCATTTTTAATTTCATATATCCCCTTGTTGTTCATATCCTAACGACTTTTGCTCTCATAGTCGAGATTATAAAAAATCGAACTAAGCCCATTCAATCCCCCGTATGGAACTGAATTCCCATTCCGCCACCTTGTCCAAACCTATAACACAGCCTACTTCTTGCCTTTCGCAGACCAGTTCACAAGCGTAAATGTCTTCATCGACACATTGCCCTTGACGTAACTGGTCTTCTTTTTGCCTGTGAATGCCAGCAGTGGCAGGACTTTGTCGAAACCGGCACCAGCACTGTTGAAAGTAAGGGTGAACGTGTCAATTTTACCCGTTATAGATGTGCTGTCTCCACTGCCGGAAAGGTCAAGAACATTTGTGTTGGAATTCGATATTGGAGTTCCAGTTATTTTAATTGTCAGTTTTTTCTTCTTGTCCCATCTGAGATCTACTTTTTCTACAGTTATGGTCTTACCCTTGATCTTGTCGTCTCCGGTAATCTTGAAGGTTGCGCTGCCGCCCTTTGCACCGTTGAGTTTCTTCTTAGTGGCATTACCGAGTATGTCGCTGAATGAATAGAATCCGAAATCAAAGGTGAACCCGGTATCTTCCCCTATGGCGGTCAGATCGAAAGCCTCTGGGAGCTGAATGGTCGCCTGAATTGTGAACTTGTCAGTGGAATATTGCACATTTGTACCGTTAATTTTCTTGGCAGACTCCTTGTGTGAAGCGTTGAACGATGATTTCGATATTGTCCCGTATATGCTCATTGTCGTCGCGGTGAAATTTACATCAAGCTGATCTGCTCCGGTTATTGTGGCATCTTTGGAAAATGGGGTGAAAGAATACCCTGACAGTTCCGGAGTAACGGTGTAGTCTCCATCTGCAAGCCCGGTAAAACTGTATTTTCCATCGGCACCGCTGAGAGTGGTCGAAGATAATGCGTCTGACAGAGTAATAGTGACACCTTCTTGAATCGCACCGCCGACTGTTCCGCTAATCGAGTAAATCCCCGTGTTCTTTGTTGCAACAAAATCACATCCGTTCACATCTTTCCCGCTTATGGCGATGTTCCTACTCGACGGTGTGAATGTGTATCCCGACAGACTTGGGGTGACGGTGTAGGAACCATTAGATGCGGTAAAGGTGAAAGCTCCATCAGCTCCGCTTGTGATCTTGGAAGAAGCCGCTCCCGACAGTGTCAGCGTAACTCCTTGCTGGACAGCTCCGCTGACAGTTCCACTGATGTAATAGGTTCCTACATCAACTGCAAAAGTTGCGGTAATAGTGTGATTAGCTATGACATTAGAGAATGTGTAGCTTGCAACCTCGCCTTTTGATACAGTGTCAACAAGAACATCGGCAATATGATATCCGGTATCAGGTTTTATTGTAAAAGTCTTATCTGTTCCAGTATCCATATCTACGGCTCCTAAGGGCTCAATCGTCCCATTTGGTTTGGCAAATGCGATAATACCATTATTCACGGGTGCCGTTACTATGTACCCCTGGGTTGTTGCATTAACGGCGGTAACAGTATAAGTCTGTGGACTTGTAAAGTTATTGGCAACACCGGAAAGAGGGCTGACTGATGCTCCTTCAATTGTGATTGTTGGCACAAGAGCGGAGACATTTGTGCCGAAAGGCATGATTACTGTGATTGTATGAACGACTTCGTTGATTACTGTTGAGCCTTTTTGATTTGGAATAGTAAAGGCGGTAATTGCATGGAGAGTCTGGGTGGATTGGGCTGTGAAGTCGCAACCAAAGACGTTTATGCCACTGACTGTGACAGATTTTGTTGTTGGGGTGAATGTGTATCCGGCCATAACCGGGGTCACTGTGTAATTACCGTTAGCAAGACCTGATAGAGTATATGTTCCGCCAGCCGCAGTTGTGGTGCTTGCGGACGATGCACCCGTAAGATTAATTGTGACACCCGCCTGGACAGCACCACTAACCATCCCGGAAATACTGTAACTCACGCCTACGGAAGTCGCCGTAAAGTTCTTGCCAGTAGCATTGGCTCCACTAATGGTTATGGACAGACTTGTCGGATTGAATGTATATCCGGCCATAACCGGGGTCACTGTGTAATTACCGTTAGCAAGACTTGACAGAGCGTATGTTCCATCCGCCGCAGTTGTGGTGCTTGCGGACGATGCACCCGTAAGATTAATTGTGACACCCGCCTGAACAGCACCACTAACCGTCCCGCTGATGGAATAGTTGCCTGTATTAACTGCGAAAGTCGCGGAAATCGTGTGATTCACTGTGACATTGCTGAATATGTAGCTTGCAACCGCACCTTTGGATACTGAGTCAACAAGGACATCGGCAACATGATAGCCGGTGTTCGGAGTGATTGTGAAAGACTGGTTTGCTCCATGATTTACGGCGACAACGCCTGAAGGTGTTATCAATCCATTGCCTCCTGCTATTGCATTGATAGTGTGCGTGGTTATTGAAAAGTTTGCAGTAATAGTTGTTGGTGCGGTTACGTCACTGGCTAAAAGAGGATTTTGTCTTGAGTATTCTACACCGTTCTTTGTCCAATTGATAAAATTCCAATTTGCCGGTGGAACAGCTGTAACAGGGCTGCATTGCCAACTTACGGTTTGCGGATTTGTTCCGGAGATTGTCGCACCGGAGGTGCCGTCAGTTTGAAACGTCACAGTATTTTTGATAAGCCTGCATCTAGCGATACAGAGTGAAGGTTTATCCCCTGCAGTGGTGAAAATCCCACCCGAGTAAAGATTGCCGGAGGAATCACTGGCAAGAGTGTAGACATCACTGTCCATTCCGGTCCCTAAGGCTGACCAGCTTGTCCCGTCCCATCTGGCTATGTAATTAACCGTAACACCTCCAGCGGCGGTGAAAGTGCCGCCCGCATACAGATTGCCGGATGAGTCACAGGTGAGGGCATAGACATTATAGGAAGTGCCGCCGATTCCCGTCCCCAGTGCAGACCATTTTGTTCCATTCCATTTGGCTATGCCGTTTACCGTCACCCCTCCAGCGGTGGTGAAATTTCCGCCCGCGTAAAGGTTGCCAGATTTATCAAAAGCAAGGGCGTAGACATCCCCTCCCATTCCTGTTCCCAGAGGGGACCAGCTTGCTCCATTCCATTTGGCTATTCGGTTTGCTGAGACTCCTCCCGCAGTGGTGAACGTACCGCCCGCATACAGATTGCCAGAGGAATCACAGGTGAGAGTGTAGACAAAGTTCGTTATTCCTCCTCCAAGCGCAGACCAGCTTGTTCCATCCCATTTTGCTACGTAATTAACCGTAACTCCTCCCGCGGTGATAAACGTTCCTCCAGCATAAAGATTCCCGGAGGGGGCGCAGGCAAGGGCGCGGACATCGCAACTGTTCATTCCCGTCCCCAGTGCAGACCATTTTGTTCCATTCCATTTGGCTATGCCGTTTACCGTCACCCCTCCAGCGGTGGTGAAATTTCCGCCCGCATACAGATTGCCGGAGGAATCAAATGCAAGGGCAGAGACATTGTTATCTATTCTTTGAAGCGGAGACCATTGTGTTCCATTCCATTTGGCTATACAGGAATAAGGAAGCCCATTGAAAATCCCACCCGCACAGAGATTGCCTGAGGAGTCACAGGCAAGGGAAGATATAGAGGTGGTATAAAAGGGCTCTCCGCCCATTCCGTTCCCGACTTTGGACCAAGTGTGTTCTGTCCCGTCCCATCTTGCTACGCTGTTTGCTGAAATTTCGCCCGCGGTGGTGAAATTTCCGCCCGCATAAAGATCGCCAGAGGAGGTACAGGCGAGGGCATATACATATTTATTCATTCCAGGTACTAGATTTCCTATAGCTGACCAGCTTGTCCCATTCCATTTTGCTATGTAATTAAGTCCTCCGGCGGTTGTGAAATTTCCGCCCACATACAGATTGCCGGAGGAATCACAGGCAAGGCTCTGGACATAATAATAGATGCTTCCGCTCATGCCCGTACCAAGTGGCCACCATCTTGCCCCATCCCATTTCGCTATGTAGTTGAGAGTCAACCCCTGATCCCCTGTGGTCGCAAACTTTCCCCCTGCATACAGGTTGCCGGATGAGTCACAGGCGAGGGCGTATACAATTTTATTCATTCCTGGTCCTAGAGCTGACCAGCTTGTTCCATCCCACTTTGCTATGCGGCTTGCTGAACCTCCGCCTGCGGTAGTAAAAATTCCACCTGCATACAGGTTGCCGGATGAGTTACAGGCGAGGGCATAAACCTCTCCATTCATTCCAGTACTCAGAGCTGACCAGCTTGCTCCGTTCCATTTCGCTATGTAATTAACTGTAACTCCACCCGCAATGGTGAATGCCCCCCCGGCATACAGGTTGCCGGATGAGTCACAGGCGAGGGC
>CAIQLG010000263.1 GCA_903872565.1 uncultured Lentisphaerota bacterium
ATGCTTGTCCACTTGAATGACGCGGAGTTCATCTACCCTGGCACGGAGTTGCGAATGGTCTACAAGATGCTCGCACCGGCATCGTCCGGTGACTGAAAACCATACAACCTCTTTTTCCACGAATCAAGAAGTCTGAAATTATTACTTGAGCGCTAACAGGTCTTTGGAATTCCCACTATAATATCCTCGGACTTTGCATTCATTCCATATCTTGACATCCGGATAACGGATAATAAGGTCCGCCGACTGGATCTTTCCCTGCTTCATCAGCCCGAGAAACTTGCGGATATGCTTTTTAGAATCTTCAGTGTATCTGTTAAGATCGAATTTGACGACATATCTCCTACTCTCAAAATAGATCCGTACACGGATCCAGCCTTTGTCCTTGATCCTTTTGAGGAATTCCCGGCGGGCACAGCTTTCAGACCCTCTGCCCTCACCATGCTTTTCATAAATTTTATCCAGATATTTCTTCGTTAGACCAAAAAGCTCCGGATCTGCGTCAATCACATTAATGTGCAACTTTGGCACAGGGATAACTTTCCCTTCCGGGGAGATGAAATAGGCGTCGAAGCACATAGGGGGATACTTTGACTTTATTTTGTTCCCCAACATTTTTTTACTGACGGCTGTTTTGGTTTTCTTCACCGATTGATCTCCATATTTTTTTGCCTATGCTATAAATATATACGGCAGGGGGCGACATTTTATGTCATACCGATTTTTATTACATTGAGATATTCATTCTCTGCGGACTCTGCGTCTTGAGCGGAGCGGGCGAGAAAAAATCCCCTCTTCTCCTCTCAGCTAATGTGAATTATGCACTGACAATCCTCGTCTGCTTCGCCCGGCTGACACAAAGGGTGCAGTACCTGAGCATGGCGGAGACTAGCTCTGCATCAGAGTACAGGCATATCCAGCACGCCGGGGACAGTTCCCTTTCTTCAAGCCCGTCCGGCAGTTTATCGACGACAATTACCCCAATGTCAGCGAGGTATTTACATTTGTCCTCATCAAGTTTCTTCAACCATCTTGCCGGAAATCCTCCAGTCCCTCCATCCTCATATATAATCTTGGAGCATATGGTGCGGGCCTCATTTCTGACCTCCTGAATGATGCCTGTGCATATACCTTCCGTCAAGAGACGTGTTATTACGTCGAGAGGGAACTTCGATTCCAGGAAATCTCCAAGGTTTTCCATGCTACAGTCCTCAGATTCCATTATCCGTTTTGCATTCTCCACATGATAAGAGGCGTGCACAATAAATTCTCGGCAGCCCGCATTTATTTCTTCATCTGTAAATTTTCCCGGATTGAGATTGAGCGCTAGGATGAAGGCGGCATCATGCGCCCAGTCGCTCAAGTGGAATCCCAACTCTTCTGATTTTTTCCTGCCAAGCTGTTTTTCAAAAACTTGCGCGACTCTTTCCATTGGAGCCGTTCTGGTCGAGCTCCCCCGTACGACATCCTTGAACATTTCATCTACCTTGCAATCTGCGGAGATACAATTTTCAATATGCCTTTTCATTTCTTGATGCTCCATGTTTAAAAGAAATCTTTGAGCAAAAATAGTTCCAGGGGTACGACATTTTATGTCATCCCTTACATGAGCGGTTAAAAGTAAGTAATGCGTATTGGGTTTTATATTACTAAGGTAGGGAATCCGTCATCCTGCTGGATTAGTGTGTTTTCAAGATGTCTTCTTGAGCAGATAATATTCGGCTCCAGTTCCTGGAATTTTATCACTGCAGTTTGATTCAATTTCCAAGTCTGCATCATTAATGTTATCTTTGCCTCTCGTTAGTGAGCTGTTCGCACATGTACCAATAAAAAAACGCCTCTGGATTGATCTGTTTCAAACGGTTGAGGATAGGCCACCGGCTTAAAGAGGCGCTTCGGATAGCTTCAAGGTCATTTGGATCAAATCTTAATCCGCTCATTGTATGGCTATGGACTTCACCTGCGATGGCGACTGCGAGAAGTGCGCTTTTTGATGCTGAAACTTTCGCGTCATCAAGACGATAGTAGCCTCCAAGAAGATGATTAGCCAGTCGCGATATGCCCTGCTGCATGAGTTCGCCACTTGAAGTGCGCTGAGCCCCCTTGAGATTGATCTGACAGACTTCAGCGGCAGTATCAACAGTGTCGGAGATTGACTGTTCCAGTGTAAACTTGAATTTGCGATACCCATTCTCCGCCGCAAATACGGCGGCGTGCGATTCCTTGACCATCTCAAGATTCTGAACGGCATTGAACAACTCGCCAAGATCAAAGACCTGCTTGACAACCTGCATATTGGTTCGGTCATTTAATGGCACGCCTACGGTTGTTGGAGCAAATGCTGTGAGTTTGTCTCCTGCCAGACATTCGATAGATGGAACTCGTACGGAAACAAGCTCATCTATTTCAATGAAGGAAGTCCTAATCGGTACAAGTGCTGTTTCAGGGAATCGGTTTTCCTCTTCAAGAATATCAAGCAGAACATTTGACTCGCGCCCTGTCAACTGTGATTGGTAGTAAAATTTGAAATGCCTTCGTCTTGGCAGTCTGCCTTCACCCCTGATATCCTCTTCACAACCTTTGAATGGCGGGTAGGCAAGTTCCGGAAGAATTGCATCTAAAACATTGGCAGGCGCAAGAGTTGCGATGTCTATGTCCACAGAAAGTCGTCTTGGCTTATCCAATAGAAGAAGGAGACTTGTTCCTCCCTTGAAAACGAAATCAATGTCTCTGCCTGATAGTCTGCCAAGGAGTTCGAGGGCAAAAATACATTTTTCCAGAAGCCCCGGATCGTTAGCCTTGACTTTTTCCCTTTGATCGGCTATCCAGCCTTTCTCGAAACATTTTGACGATATAATCATATTAATTCCTTAAAAAGATATACCATTACGACTTTTTATTAAAAAGCCGAGATAGTATATAGCATTGTTTTTTCAAAGTCTGTTTTCTTTAGTTTTCTCTCTCTTGCATAACTCAGTAAAGCCCCCATGGATAACCGTTCCCTCTCGGCAATATTCCTGAATATACGGGAATACTCCTCCAGTTCTGTCAATGGAATACTCCGGTTTTCGGCGAACAAATCTACGAGTATCTTCTCAATGGGCGAAAAGAAATCTTCTCCAGGCTGTCTATTTAGTGTCCGGCGAATCACAACCGTCTTTTCGCGTATGCTAAATTCCTTTGCTGTCAATCCCCTCGGATTCTTCCAGACATCATAACCTTTATCGCGCAGAAACTCCGCCACGCTTGGAATGGCATCAGACTCGACATAGACAAAATGGACAAAGCGGTTCAAGAGATGGTGCGCATAAGAACGGATCTGGGCGGTTGACCAGCAGGAAAATTTGAGAAGAGGATATTCATTTTTTAGAAGTTTAATCAATTCTTCCACAGGTTCCTTATCCAAAATGAAATGTGTCTTGACAAAGGTGTACCATCCCTTGCCAGCATGATATATGAATGGTTCCGAAGCCAGTTCCGAAAGATATATTTTCAATGTGGCGGGACACGTTTTCCAGCCATTTAAAGCCAGACATGCACGAATATCGCGTATGTTGAAGTACGTATGTTTTTCTGCAAGCAAAGGCAGACATTTGTCCCGCAGAAATTGCTTCAAATATCTGGAGTCATTTTTTTTACTATTGATGTTTTTCATAATTTTTCTCGCAATCTCTTAAACAATACTTAATCCCCTCTTTAGTCAATCCGTAAAGCTCATAGACATAAACGTGAAAGTCTCCATTCTAACCCTTTTTTTTATATTGGAATTGTTGGTGTTCCATATGTCTCCTGCCAATTACCAACAGCGTTTGCTTTTACTCTAGCGTAATTCTCGTCGAGTCTTGCTCTCAATGCCACAAGCATTGTCAGTCGGTGTGACCGTCTCGTCTTGGCCTTGCATAGTTATTTCTCCTTGTTGATCATCGTGATTTCCTCGGGAGTGAGGTGGTAGAGGGAATAAATCAAGGTGTTAATTTCAGCCTCAGCGGTGGCAATCTCGGTGTCGAGAGCCTGGATAGCAGAGTCAATCTCTACCAATTTAGTGGCGAGAGTATTATCATCGGTTGCACGCAGGTTAAGCAGCAGACTGACAAGTTTTTTTGCATCGAAAGCTTCAGTGATGTTGGTGCTGCGGACGATTTGCCTCCACTGGGCGGCGATGAAAGGTGTGCGGGGCTGGTCGAACAGCTCAATGACACGATTCCCATTGATTAGCAAACGCAGTTCGTCGTCGTCGTTTTCGACAACGAGCAAAGCTCCGGCATGCAGATGGGCATTGAGTTCGAACAGTCGAGTCTCACGGTGCGTCTCATACTGTTCCTTTGCCCAGGCTGTCAGTGCTCGACCAGCAAGACCGTTCGGCATGTTGGGATCTTGCCTCCATTCGGCCAAGGTACGGATATCCGCCCACAGCCAGTTGACGGGACGTTTATTCTCGACCATTTGCGGACTCTGCAAGCGCCGATCAAATTTGTCCATCAGATCGCGGCGGCTGGTGTGCAAACCCTGCAAGCGTTTTGCATGGTTCCCGACCGTCTGCTTCTCTGCGTCCGTGGCGTTGGGGATGGGAAGAGGGGCGATGAATTGCTTGTTGGCCTCAAACCAACCAGCATCTTTGTATTTTGCTGTTCTATGAAACACAAAGTCAATCAATGGAGTGTTTAGGATACCAAGAATATACCAGCCGGTTTCTACAGTGTCTGTTAATATTCCATTAACTCGTACATTGTTAAAGAAAAAATCTCCATTTGAGTCAAAGCATACTCGCATGTTCGGAACGGTCTGCGCCACGCACAGTTTCGGCGAGGCCTGCTTGTCGAGGTTCTGATTCCTGCCGAAACGATACCACTCAGTATCGTTGAAGCTGCCGTTCTCTCTCGCCCGTAATTCGGCCTCATGCTGTCTAAGGTAAGCCCACCCGTTAGGGAAGATATGGGCCATTTCATCGGCAGTACACAAACGAGGGCGACCCTCGTCAAGTTTGTAGGGAAAGAGCAGATAGATGTCTGTCTTAGGTGCTTGGTAGCGTTTGGCCTCGGGACCTGAGATCAGGGGACGCATTAATCCATTTTCGATAGATACCTCTACTCCCTCTTTGCTTTTATACACGCCAGGTCTAAGGAGCTTTAGGTGATAGATTGAATCAGCGCTGGTAATCAATCCTTGGAAAATCTGACGAGTCCATACCTCACATCCAAGTGGTTTGCACTCTCGGTTGAGCCTGGTGATAAATTGACGTTCTATATTGGGCAACAGGTTCCAGGCACCGTCATCTGGCAATTCGGCATATGGGACGACGGCATCAGGTTTGTCCCAGTTAATATTTTCAACATCTTTCCTGCTGTGATCAGGGACATCGGGAGGAAATGCGCAGCGGACTGTGTCGCACTGGGTGCCGTGAAAGAATTGAAGAGCAGTGTAGGTTATCGCTTCTTCAAAGACCTGAAAACTCTTAAAGTCCACCCAGCGGTCGAGGTTCTTATTTTCCTTCATTTTAGATCGTAATGGCTGGCCATATTCATTCATCATCCAGACATTTGGGGCGATATAGCCCATGCGCCCCTCGGGCTTGAGCAGTTCAATGCCTTTTTCGATGAACGGAAGGTATAGATCAAAGCTGCCTGACTGAGTGGACGCGTAAAGAGGTGTGCCATCCTGGCGTTTGGCTTTGCTCAAATACTCGGCCACATCACTTTGCACCCTGCGGAAATTCTGCAGTTTAACATATGGCGGATTGCCGATAACACAGTCAAAGCCGCCTTGGGCAAAAACTTCCGGAAAGGCGGCCTTCCAGTCAAAGGCATTGATGCGTTCACGCTCGGCCTCATTAGCTCGCTCGAAAAGAGTGTTATGCTTCTGGCGATAGAACTCGGCAAAGTCTGGTCCTACAAGGCTATTGCCGCACTGGATGTTGTGATCGAGACTGGAAAGTGGCTTGCCGGGAGTAGCCGTGTGCATCCAGAGTGCGAGCTTCGTAATTTCTACCGACTCCGAATTGATGTCAACTCCATATATGTTGTGGGATAAGATCATATTGACTATCTGATCCCAGTCCTCAAATTCCTGCTGTCCCATGATGCGCTCGTTTTCGCTCGCTATCCATGCATATTCTTTCTTGAGTCGATCGAGTGATTGGATTAGGAACGCACCTGAACCACAGGCTGGATCCACGATGCGTAACTGCTTGAGACAGTCGCGGTAATGCCGCAGTGCGGCGAGCCAGGCAACGGCCTTTTTTACGACTTCTGGAATGGCACTTACGCCCCTTCGCCGAGGAGTGGGTCTCTGATACTTACGGTATATAGCGACTTCTTCAGGGCTGGGGCAGTTAACCGAGGTAAGGCCGATGCTCTCCTTAATTTCGTCCATGCGGGTACCAAGAACCTGTTCTACAATGTAACCAGTGACCCATTCGGGGGTGTAATAGACACCGTCGCGTTTGCGCTTAGTGAGCAGATTAAGGGATGGCCTGCCATCAGCCTCGGCTTCCATGATTTCAAGTTCAGTAATGGACTGTTCGAAGATGCGCCCGAGAGCGTATAGGTCAATCATAGGTTCATGGGCGGCGTTCCTGATTCCAAAATTGTACTTCGCAGAGAAAAATAGAAGGGTCAGGGGATGAGAGAGAAGGGAATTTTCGTTTTCACCTTGGTTTTCGGCACAGAACACCTTGGCTGGAATCCGGAGCTCTTCAAGTTCTTCACACGCCTTAAAAAGGCCGCCATTAAAGGGGCTTATGACCTCCCTGCCGACAGCACCGCCCACGTTCATGGTGTGGAAGATAGACTTGAGCCGATCCCACGGGAAGGCATCTTCTTCTCCATATGTCCTGCCGGTCGAGTATCTGATGAGTTCTTCTTGGAAGAGATTGGGTGGAAAACTGAGGGCACGCCCCATGTCTTCGCAGAAGAGAATGAATAGGCAACGGTCAAGAAGGCGTTGGGTTAAACGGACGAGTTTGCCTTTGCTTCCACAAAAATCTTGATTTGCGGTAACTAGGGTTTTGAATACAAACTCGCGGTAGGCTTTGTATTCTAGATAGAAGTTTTTTTCGATACCCTGTTCGTTAATTACATTGTTAGTAAGCAACCGGTACAGGGACGATGGTTTACGTTCGCTGAGCAGAGATTGCTTATGAAAAAGCCGCTGAAACAGGAAGCGTTGGAATTTGCCGGATTCGCTGTCTTCCAGCAAGGATACGGTGTATTCATCCTTTGTCGGACAAATCACGAAGCGCTGGCACTGGGTCTGCCATTTGCCACAGCAATAGAGCCGGAACTCATTCATGTCCGTGACAATGGCCCAAGTGGGTTCTACCAGTTCATTGCCGGTGATGCGAGAGCGTTCCTCCCGGAGATAGTCCAGCGCCTGGCGTACGGGAGAGCGGTTATTGCCTTTCCGTGGCTGTGGTGTATCCAACCCAGAATGAATATCCTTAAACTCGCACATGACTTGAGCCGTACCAGAGTTGTCCGCAGCAAAGTTGCCCAAGGCCAGGTCGGCTCCGCCAGTACCACCGCATTGTCCTGCTCCTGGAACTGGGAACTCCGGATACATGTTAAATCCTTGCTGAGCCTGGTTGCCTTGCACTTGATATCCCCAGATATTCTGGAAGAAATGCTGCATGAACGCAGCTTGAGAGGGTTTCTCTTTCAAGGGTTTGCGTTTTGCCCAAGCCTGAAGAATGCCAAGAACGCGGAGATCTTCGCCCAATGCAATGTATTTGCGATACTCTTCATCCCAGTTGGCGGCCAAGATCGATTCATTGAATAGTGGCTGGATATTCATGTTTTATACTTTTATTAAAATATTAGTATTTTTTGTTTTCATATTCTATGAAAATAAATCAGTGCAACGAGAAATATCAAGACAGACTCTCAGAAAACCACAAACGACAGCCCCTATTTTTACAACGGTTTCAGATAAGCCGCAGTTATTCGAATTTTCGAATAACTGAATCTATGGCGGCGCGATTTTCATCCAACCTCTCATCCAACTTTTCATCCAACCTGGAACCGCTGACCGTGACAGGGATGATCTTCCGGTAGTGTAGATGTATCCACTGGATAGTGAGCAGCCTTTGTCAACGGCAAAACTTAAGTCTTCAAAAATGTCACAAGCCTTGTGACGAATTTTATTTCTTAATCTTCTTCACCATTCTCCAATAGGTAGCTCTGCTGATTTCCAGTCTTCTGCATTTCTCGAGCTTCGTGATGGTGTCATCCTTGACAAGTTCCAGGAAGAGCTTTTCTTTTTCATCTTTTATAGCTGTGGGTCTTCCTCCAAGTCTTCCTCTTTCGCGTGCCGATATTAAGCCGGCCTTCACTCTTTCCTTAATCATGTCCCTCTCGAATTCAGCCAGGGATCCGAAAATGTGAAACATGAGTTTTCCGGTCGCGGAAGACGTATCAATGTTCTCTTTCAGCGACTTAAGCTCGACACTTTTGTCTTTGAGCTGGTTTACAGTTCGGATGAGTTGCGGGAGGGATCTGCCGAGTCTGTCCAGCTTCCAAATTATGAGTTTGTCACCTTCCCGGACAAAGTTCAGTGCCTTGTCCAGCTCTGGGCGTTCTGCCTCCCATTTCCCTCCGGATACCTTTTCCTTAAAAACTTTTTCTGCCCCTGCCTTCTTTAGCTCATCCAACTGAAGGTCAAGATTTTGTTCCTGGGTGCTTACTCTTGCGTATCCGATGTTCATTTGTCTTTCCTTTAAGTGATATCACTTCTTGAGTTTTTTTAAAAGGGGGAGCCCCATTTAATAAAACCCCACCGGAACCGAAAAGTTTAGCAGTTTTTTTGCGAAATTCGCTAAAAAGCTTTATTTATTGTTTCAAAAACAATATATTCTCATGAAACAGTTTCAAAACCGATTATTGTTATTTTTGAAATATAATTGTAGTGTGTTTCAAAAACTTTAGTTTATGAGACTTGAAAGGTGATATCACTTGCAGTAAATTACGTATAGTGTTGGATGAATAATTCGGTAAAGATGAAGATGAAAAATGTCAAAAATGTCTAGCTGAGACAGTTTTACAATATTAGCCAAGTAACCTTAGAGTTGATGATTTTTTTGCGGACTCAATCAATGATCAAAACAATAAAGTGTTTATCCAGTGTTATCACAAATATTGGGTAACAGAAAGAAAAGGACATTATGAACTAAACAGGAGAGAAAGTTGGTGTTGGAGTTGGTGGAGCAGCGTGAACTGCTGCTGGAGTTGGTGGAGGGATTGCGGCAGTGTCAGCTGCTGGAACGACTGCCGGCCTGTCAGGCCCTGGCATTATATCAGGTCTTGCGGCCATCGGCGGCACAGCAATAGGTGGGGTAGCTGTCATTGCAGTGGGGTCTGTCGTTTTGGCAGCTGCAGGAGCATGGGGAGGATACAAACTTGTGAAATGGTTCAAGAGTTAGCAGTTTGAAAGAGGATGTTTCCCCTGACAAATTGGACTGGGAAATCCTGTCTCCAGCAAAAGGCAACCTGACCCACTATCTCCAACCTAGAGAAACTGATTTCTTTCCAAATGTGCTGATTGCTCGCATAGCAGAGCCAGAAGTGCAAAGAAATATTCCGAAATGTTTGTATGTGCTCTACGATTCATCTTACCTGATGTCTCACAGAAAAGAGGATGATGTCCTGATCTTGCTACAGGTAGGATGCGCAGTCGTCAAAATTAACAGCTATGGAGACTGCCTTATATTTTCATTTCAGTGGGTAAAGGAATAATGTTTGTAAATAAAAAGCAAGGGACACATAATGCCAAAGACAACTTATACCATAGATGGAAACAATGTTTGCTGGTGGTATTCATCATCACACCCCGACGATAACCGCCCGGACATTAATCCGCTGATTGCAATTTTATGTGCAATTCTTGAAAATGGAGATGATTTTTACTGCGTATTTGATGCAACAATATCCCATTTTCTAATGGATAAATGTTCAAAAGAACAAGCTGAGTTGTGTGAGCTTTTATTAAAAGACTTCCCTACACATTTTTTCAAGGTGACTGGCGCAACCAGAGCCGACTCTGTCATAATAGTTGATGCCGATTCATGCAACAGGAAAATAATATCCAATGATAATTTTGGAGTTAAAGATCCGACGATCGCCAATAAATTTCCATGGCTTAAGGATAAGTATACTGACCGATTGATACAAGGAAACTTGCAGAGGAATGGTCAATTGGTATGTGAAAAAATTGATTATCTCAACCTTAAGGTGCAATATAATCTTGAATCTAACAAGGGCAACCTCTACAAGGTTTTAAAAATATCCATAGGAAATAAATGCAATGAGCTCGACCATGAACTACAGCAGAAACAAAGTCAATTATGTGAACTTAACAATCAAATAAAATTTAAAAACTATGACATAGTAAAACTGGAGAAAGAGATATTATTGTTGGATAATAAAATCAACGAAAACAGCGAATTAAGTGAAAACAATACAGAGCTGAAAAAAATCCACGATGATTTTACCAATGAAATCAATCATCTGAAAAATGAATTATTAAAAGTCAACAATGCAAAAGATTTCGATGCTTTGCTTCAGAGGCAAAATAGCGAATTAATTGAAAAAAATGCAGAGCTGAAAAAAATCCATGATGATTTTACCAATGAAATTAATCATCTGAAAGATGAGTTATTGAAAGTCAACAGTGCAAGAGATTTCGATGCTTTGCTTCAGAGGCAAAATGATGAGTTTACTGAAATAAAAATAGATCATGACAAGGAAGTTGAGAGACTATTGACAATAAAAAATGAAATAAGCGGAGAATTAACAAGTATAGGCAAAGAATATGATGAACTAAAATCAAAGACTGGCCTATTGCTAAATATAGATAAATTAGAAGATGTAATAAAACAAAAGACAGAGATAGTTGGAAAATATAGTTGTCAAATAAATAATGTAAAAAAAGAGATTAAATTATTGGAGAATAAGAAAAAAGATCTAGATAAATTGCTTGCTACTAGGAAAATTAATGACAATGACTTACAGCAAGAGGAAAAATGTTTAAAACTAGCCAATGATAGTTTAATGGCATTTGAAAAACACAATTACACCATCACGAGCAGCGAATATTTTAGGATAAGTTGTGGAAACACAAGATGGCTACCTGCTTTTAAACATTTTAGAGAGACATGGAACAACATTATCCTTTGCGAATATTGTGGGTTCATCTATTATCATAACGAAATATTCCTCTCTCGATATTGGGATGGAGGAAAATGTACTAATTGTGGAACAAATAAATTAGTTTACAATCCTGATTATGTATACGATATAATCTTTTTTTATGCACCCTCCCACATTAAAGAAGACTTGGCTAATTATCTAAATGAATCACCAATAAGACATGTTCCGTTAGGTGAAGTTAAGCCTATTGGATATTTTAAAGGGCACTCTCTGGTAAACGGGGTGTGCAAAAATTGTGGATGTAGCGAGGGGTTTATACAACAATTCGGAAATGCATGCAAATAAGATTTAATAGATACCGGCTGTATTTGACAAGGATCGGGCTGTTATCTCTTGAGCAGATCCGCGATATAGACAAGATGACAAAAAGAGGATAGCATGACGACCATCTCAAAACGTGACCAGGAGCGGATAAGGAAGCATCAGCAACTGACGGGCGAGACCGCCAGATGTTTCTACGACATATCAATTACAAGGGAGACCTGGGACAGGATTGTTAAGGAATACGACATCTGCGAATCTCCCATGGAAGCTGACACAGACCTGGAGGAATTTTACTGGGAGAATCCGGAGGGGACGGTAAGGCTACTGACAAAAAGAGATCCGAGAGAATTTGATAAGTCGATCATGGAAATCACTGTATTCGCAAGACAGGAAGTAGTGGAGTGGATTGAGACAGTAATTGGAGGGAGGAGCAGTTAATGACCGTACAGGCCCCGTCCAAGGACATCTTCGACAAAACCCTTGCCTTGCTAGGTAAGAAGCGTGCTGTTTTCATCCCCAAGGAAGGAATGACTGAGAAATATGGAGTTTACAGGTGTAGGAAGGAAAGCTTCATAAAGGCACTTTTGAGGCCGAAGGATGCGAAACCGCCAGAGGGGTGGGAGTATTGGGATGAATAATTGGGTGAATATGCCAAATGTAATACTAAATCTGGCTAAGAAAAATAAATGAAAATGCCAATGCCCCAAATAGAGTTAAGTTCCTGTCCAGAACACCAGCGCCTATGGCGTGACCAATTTGTGGACAAAAACTTGAAGGATGAATGGCTTGAACAGCTAAACAATCTCAATACATTAAATCTGATCAGCATTTGCGAAGGGCATCCCGGCCACCCTCGTCATTATTATCCACGGATGAACCTGCGAGTTAAGCCCGATCTGCTTGAACATATGGCGAATGAATGGCAAAGATTGAAACCTGCGTTCAGTGAGGCCTTAGGCAGATGTTTCCCTCACGAAGACACAAATCCATCCATAGAACTTCACAGGAAAATTCAGAGGCAAGACAAAGATGCATTTCCAGATGACGACATTATAATCTACACGCACTCACGGATTTCGCACGATACAGTTTGGCCAAAGGAACTCACTGATGATTGGTTCGAACGTTCCATTTCATCCATTTCCATGCTTGATGAGTTTTTAAAGTCAATAGTTTTCACTGCAATATCCAAATTAGATAAAAAAAGAGGAGTACCAACCTGGCATTCCCTTAATCCCTAGACTACCTCCTCTCTCCACTTCCCCCACAGACTGGACAATCTCTTTCCGTCCATCCTGTGCCATCACACTCTGGACATCCAAATTCTCCCGGATAATGCGCGGGTTGTCCACCACATTCAGGGCAACAGATTTTTTCTGTGCCACTGCCTTCGCAATTCGGACAATCAAGGTCGTCGTCATCATTTCTGTTCATTCCATAATCCTCCTTTCAGGATTCATTTTCGTTGTCGTTGTTTTCATTTTCTTCCACCCAGATAAAATGTCAAGGGACACCCGGTTTGTGCCACTTAGGGACACTTGAAAATGTGCCACTTTAAAATGCGTTAGATTATGTCCTCAAAAAGGAGGACATGATGCCAAACGAACTTAAGGTGAGCATGAAAGATGTGATAAAATCATTGTCGGAGAAAGGGTGTTCCAACCGCGACATAGCCAAGTTTCTGGACATCCACCGGAACACTGTCAACAAGTATGTCAGGCTGGAGGATTCAAAATGTGCCACGGTGTCCCCCGGGAATTCGGGCGTGGACGATTCCTCAAAATGTGCCATGGTGTCCCCCGGCTCGAGCAAATGCGAGGCGCACCGCGAATACATTCTGAAAAGCCTTGAAGGCGGACTTACATGCCAGAGGGTATTCCAGGATCTGGTCCTGGAGCATGGGTTTTCCGGAAGCTACAAGTCGGTGGTGCGTTTTGCCAGGCATCTCGGGAAGAACGAGGAACTGCCTTTCAGGCGGATCGAGTCCGATCCCGGGATGGAGATGCAGTTTGACTTCGGAAGCGGGGCTCCCGTCCTTGACGGCAAGACCAGGCGCAGGACGCATCTTTGCCGGGCGGTTCTCAGCTGTTCCCGGAAGGGCTACAGCGAAAGCGTTTTCAACCAGACAACCGAAAATTTCATCCGCGTGCTCGAGAACTCATTCCGGCACTGCGGCGGAGTCCCCTGGTGGGTCGTCATAGATAACTTTGGCGCCGCGGTGTCCAAGTCCGACTGGTTCGATCCCGAGCTGAATCCCAAGCTGATGGAGTTCTGTCGTCACTACGGGACGGCCATTGTTCCGACAAGACCCGGCATTCCACGACACAAGGGCAAGATAGAAAGAGGTGTCGGATATGTGAAGAGCAACGCGTTGAAGGGGCGTGTATTTGCAAGTCTCGCGGAGCAGAACATGTTTCTTGCCGAATGGGAGCGGGATGTGGCGGACAAGCGCATCCACGGGACAACCCGGGAACAGGTCTGTTCCGCCTTCGAGAGGGAAAAACCGTTCCTGAAGGAGCTTCCTCCCGATCTGTTCCCATGCTTCGAGGAGGGGAAGCGGACAGTCCACCGCGATGCCTATGTCGAGGTGAAAGGCGCATATTATTCGGTGCCGCCAGAATACACCGGCAATGAGGTCTGGGTCCGCTGGGACAGCCGCATCGTGAAAGTCTTCAACAAGAAAAACCTGCAGATAACAATCCATGTCCGGAAAAGTCCCGGCAAGTTCAGCACAAAAAGCGAGCACATACATGAAAAGAAAAAGTCCCGGATCGAAAAAGGCCAGGAATGGCTGTTGAAAAGAATCGCAGTCATCGGGACATACTCGGAGGCATGGGCGAAGGCGATGCTCGCGAACCGCGGGGAAATCGGGCTGAGAGTACTGCTCGGGCTGCATTCCATGGCCAGGAAAAACACCGCTTCGGAGATTGAGTCGGGCTGTCGCAGGGCGCTCGATGCAGGAGAGTTCAGACTCAGGGATGTGAGAAAATTCATGGTGCAGGACTGCGAACAGGGCTCTTTCG
>CAIQLG010000264.1 GCA_903872565.1 uncultured Lentisphaerota bacterium
CATGCCTCCATTCCGGACCGCCAGCTCGCGTTCCTTCCTGCGGATATCGCAGAGGGGCAGGCCTATATCCGCGACATGAACTTCGCCCTTGACTATGCCCGCGAAAACCGCAGGCGCATCATGGAGGTGTTCAAGCGTGAAATGGCATATGTCTTCAAGGATGCCGTGTTCACCCGTGAAGTGAACATCCATCACAACTACGCCGCCATAGAAAACCATTTCGGAAGGAATGTGTGGGTCCACCGCAAGGGCGCGACTTCTGCAAAGGAAGGCGAGACCGGAATCATTCCAGGAAGCATGGGAACCTCCTCGTACATTGTCGAGGGGCTTGGAAACCCAGAATCATTCATGAGCTGCTCGCATGGCGCGGGACGCAGAATGGGGCGTGCGGAAGCATGCCGCATGCTGGACAAGGAGGAATGCGAAAAGGCTATGGAGGGAATTGTCTTCGACGGTTTCAAGACCGCCAAAGGCAAATTCGGGCGCAATACTGCCAAGGGCGTCGTCTACGATCTTGAGGAAGCCCCGATGGCGTACAAGGACATCGAGGATGTGATATCGTCCGAACTCGACCTCGTCAAGCCGCTCGTGAAACTGAGTCCGATCGGCGTGGTCAAAGGCTGAGTGCATCAGCGGCGCAGTTCTGCCAACTTGGTCTATTGGGTCGTCATATGTGCAAGGCGATAGCTTCACCAAGAGTGGCTAACCCCTGTTGGTCATTCTTGCCAGCGACAAAAACTAGCCGGTACTGTGTGATTCCACGGAGGGGTAAAATGCCACGTATCTGCTTCTGAATCAGTTCAGACTGCAAGTCCTTCCGGGTATCCTGTTTAAACTTAGAGCCATCAAGTACCTGAATAAAGAGAACCTTGTCGGCGTATGGAATCGTACCCTCTGGACGAGAGTCATGAATGAAATGGGTTGAAAGGGCAGCCTGAAGGAACTTCCCATATATTTTGGTTGGGAGGAACCCCGACTCCTCTATCTCAACGATTGCACGGACTGTTCCTGACTGGAGCACCAGAAGATCAACACAGCACATGCGCGTCTCACGGGCCTTGCGCTGACCTACGAAGAGTGGCAGTTGTTGGTTTCCGCCACAAGCCGGATCCCGAACAAGTTCGAACCTGCTGTCGAGTCGCTGACGAAGTTCTTCAGCGACGGCGAGATGAAGTAGATGATCCATGTCTAATGCTCCTTTTTGCACGGCTTGCTATTCAAATATTTATCGTTTCTCCATTTATTGCGATAATCGGATTTTTAAACTCACGCCTGATGCTGTCATCCGCATCCGAGTGGATTATTATGTTCTTCGCGGCATTAATTGAATCGCATAACTGATGCAGTTCACTTCTAGAAGCGTGCCCACTGGTGTGGATGGACTGTGGCTTTATCCCGGCGGATGCGAACCATTCCGTTATCTGCCTGCTGCTGTCCTTTTTCTGGTAGTCGCTCCACATGGACCAGCACCAGGCATCGTCGGGTGATAGATGGAATCCATTCTTCTGGAAATCGGAAACCATCGAGTCTCTAATAAGAATCACTGATTTCCCCTTGCGTATATTCAGCCTCTTAACGCTGAGGGCTTTATTCTCATCGCAAATGTTGTCGATAAAAACCAGGTCGCCCATTTTATCGAACTTCACATGCAGCCTGGAGGAGACCAGCATTTTTATTTCCTCCCGGTCTGCTGTGGGGATGCTCGAACAGTGCTTGTTCACTATCGACAGCACTTTTGCAGTGTAGGTGTCAATTATGAATGGAATTCCTGACTTTTTGGCGGCCTTATAGATGGACACCAGCCTGTCGATGTTCTGTCCCGAACATGTTACAAAGACCCGTCCCTTGGTACTGTCTATCAGGTTGATAAATTCCTGCTCGATCCTTTCCTCGTCCCAGTATTTCTTTTTGTCTTCTCGTCCAAGGTTGGTGCCTTCGATTATGAGGGCGTCAATATTTTCATGCGGACGTGAGATAATATTCTCTACAAGATATTTTTTTCTTCCTGTCATCCTGAAGTCTCCGGAGTAAAAAAGCTTTTTGCCTTCCGCCTCGACAAGAAACATATAGGCATCGAACGCGGAATGGTCAGTAAGGAAAGGGGTGACAGTGAACTGGCCGACAATAAATGGTTTCTTGTTCTCGAAGTTGCGGAATTCTCGAACAAGCGGTTGGTTGCTGTATTCGCAGTTGAATCTTATAATGTTCTCTGTCGCCTTGCCGCTCCACACATGCCAGTCTTGAGGCACTTGGGAGAGCAGGCCGAAATGATCCAGGTGCGGATGTGAGATTATGAGTCCGTCAACAGGCTTTGAAATGTCGAGAGTGGCGGGAAGCTTTTTCTCCCTGGCAGTCTCGCCTTCCTTGTCAAGCGGCTGGCCGATGTCAAGGATCAGCCGATGCACTCCTGACTCGATCTCGATGCAGTTGCCGCCGATTTCAGATGCCGAATGATGGATGGTGAGGTTCATTATGTTATTCCTCGTATTCTTCTGGTTCTTCCGGAAGGACATCCATTGTCTTCAAAGCATAGTTGAAGGCATTGTTGTCCTTGAGTTTAGGAGATCCTGCAATCTTCTCATAGTTTACCCAGCCTAATCTTGCGAAGTCATCCCTGTCAAATTCAGGGAGGAGATCAGGATCAATATTCCTGATGGGATTATTCTTGTCAGCAGTCAGAGCAATATAATAATAATTGCCTTCCTTGATTTCGCAGACTCCAAGCGTACTCAATATTTTCAACAGTCCCTTTTTCTTTAAGGATCTGCCGTTGGATTTGATCTGAGTTTCAGTCTTTTCCGCTTTTGCAAGGAGATATCTTAGGGATAGCTGGCCATTGATTGAACTGTAATACCCTTTTCCTTTAATCTTGTTTGACATCGCCGACTTCAAATATCCCGACGTTTTCGCTTCGATGAAAACACATTTTCTCTCCTTGCCGTCGGAAAATAATATCATCAGATCAGGATCGCCAAAGCCGTGCTTCCTCCCAAAGCTTGGTTCGACAATAACTGCAACATCGTCAATGTAAGAGAATTTAATTTCGGAGCACTTATTCGTTTCTACTCCCCACTCTACAACCCCTAAGAGATGTTCCAGTCCTGACCTTGTGTCCACCACCAAACTTAGTGCTATGGCATTGAGAATCCCCCTTTCTCCATACCAGATCACGGTTGGAATTTCCCCGTTACCAACTTTCCTTCCCTTCATTTGTATTATTCCTTTTTTATTGTTTTTTCAGCAGCGAATATGTTTTTATCAGATTCTCTTCCGGCTCCAATGGTAACGACCTTCCTACAACCTGTGCGTTCAGAAGCGTCTTGACCAGCAGTCCGATGTTCTTGTGCAGGGGCACTAGGGCATCGTAGTTCCTGTCCCCGTGCCTGTCAAGGACAATGCTGTCATAAAGCTTCCTCAGTCTCCTGTCGTCCCGGATATGGTGGAATACTTCCAGTGTCACATTTAGCGGGAAATCCTTGCGCGGCAAATATTTTGCTTTCAGCCACTTCGCCACGGCATCCAGAAGCTGGACTGAACCATCATCTTCCCCGAGAGCCTTCCGCACGGCATTCACGACGAAGGTGTTGAATGTTGTTCCCTGTCTCGACGCCTCTGCGGTGGCCTTATCGAAAAGCCTCTCTGGCATGCGCAACGATCTAAGCCTTGTCGGTTCCCTGTTTTCCTTCTTTCTCATCTCATCTCCAAATGCCGTCAGGCATATTATATGTTACATGATACTTTAAGATATATCATATAAACTAACATTGTCAAGCATAGTATAAAAGAAATATTCGTTTTTGGAAAACAGGAATCTTGCTTGACTTATATATATTATGTGTTACATTATATATAGAAAGGGCAAATGCATACGGAGAATAATATCATGACATGCAATTTCAAGGACACGTTTGAATACGGCGAACCTGAACACGATCTTCCCTTCATCAGGGCACCCCGGTCGAATATTGCTGCAAGCGGGATCATGAAATACATGAGGAAAATTCCCATGGAAATACCCCTGCTGCTGGGCAGAAAATTCTGTCCCGGGCAGTCCGACCAGCTGATCCTTTTCATAAGGGATCTCGCCGCGATGAAGCAGATCCTTGTGACGGGTGCGAGAAAAAGCGGGAAGAGCGCTCTGATCAGGACGATGATCCTCGGACTGGTCCATGGCTTTTCCATGCGCAGGCTCAGGCTGATTATCATGGCGGAGAACGACGAGTTCGACTGGTGCAAGAATCTTCCGCACATCAAGGAGCCGGTCATCAGGGAGCCTGAAAAGATTTTGGACCGTCTTGCGGACTGCGTCGGGGAGATCGGGCGCAGGGAAAAGGTTTTCGCCCAAAACAACTTGCCGAATATCAGCACATACAACAAGGGTGCCTTCCGCAGATGGATATCCTCGAAGATCGGAGGCGGAGCCGGTACCGAGTGGATAATGCCATATCTCATTGTCATCATCGACGGGTTGAGCGACCTGCTGCTTCCCGTGCATAAGGAGAAGGTCGAGTCTCTACTCGAAGAAATATCCTTGAGAGGTCCTGCCGCCGGAGTCCACTGGATAATATCGACACGAAGGACAAGGGGATACATCAGCAGAAGCTTCTCGGATGATGTCCCGGTGACATTGCAGCTTGTCAGCGGAACCTTCGCGTTCGATGACGGTCCGGCTTTCGAAACCCGTTATGTAAACAATGTGCATTTCCCATTTGACCCGGATGAACTGGAATATCCCGGTGAAATCCGCGAACTATTGTCGTGTTATTCAAGAAAATTAAGAACATAAATTTAAAATAGAAAGGCTGAAATCATGAAAGGCAAGTTTGTACATCTCCATCTTCATTCGGAGTACAGTCTGTTTTCCAGGCTGGGACTCTTCCCGGGAATCTGCAGGATTCCAGACATCGCTGCGGCGGCAAAGGAATTCGCAATGCCGGCTGTGGCATTGACCGACACATTGACGATGGCCGGAGCCTACAGGTTCTACAGGACAATGAGGGATTCCGGGATCAGGCCGATAATCGGCTGCGAGATCTTGTTCCAGGGAGGGGGGACTTTCTATGAGTGGAACGAGTCTGCGCTCAACGATTATGGATTCCCGCTGGTGCTGCTGGCGGAGAACAATGCAGGATACGGCAATCTCTGCCGTCTTTTCCAGCGCTCGCAAGACAAGCTGAGGCAGGGGTCAGCCATGGATCACAGCGAACTTAGGGACTTTTCAGACGGCATAATCGTGCTGACCGGCGGATGGAGGAGCGAGCTCTGCTACAAACTTTCCAACCCAAATTTATCTTCTTCAGACTCCGGCCCCAAAATCAGAGATGCCAAAACGCGGAAGTCCTCCATTGCAGAAGCCGGAGCGGAGATTTCAAGTCTGCAGGGTGCCCTGGGAAAGAGAAACCTGTATCTTGAGCTGTCGAACACCAGCCTGCCAGGGGCCCGGGAGATCAATGACATTATCCTTGAACTTGCGGACGAGTTCAAGGTGCCTGTTGTTGCGGCCAATGATGTCTACCATGTGAGGAAGAAGGATTATGTCGCACATTGCGTCAATACGCTTTTCAGGGACGGAAATAAATACAATGATCCTGGAACGCGCACACTTCCCACTGATGACCTGTATTTCAAGAGCACCGAGGAGATGTCGGAGATGTTTGCCTCCGTGCCTGCGGCGCTGGAAAACACGCTGGAAATAGCGGAACGGTGCAAGGTGGAACTTCCGCCGGAAGGGAAAGGTAGGAAGCTCTTCAGATTTGACCTGCAAGTACCAAAGAAGGAATGGATAAGGGACAAGTGCATTGCGGGGCTGGCCGAGTTTTATGCCCTCGTGGACATTGACGCTGATTTCGCCGAAACTGTCCGCGGAATTGTCATCGAACAGGTAGATCACGAACTCGAGGTCTTCGAAAAGATGGATATGCTTGACGAACTGCTTTTCATGCTGGACATGAACGACTACGCAAAGAGCAGAGGCTTCATCCGCCATCCTGGAGGATGGGGGATATCAAGTATGGTGGCGTATCTTCTGAGGATTACGGATATTGACCCTTTCAAGTACAGTCTTGTCTTCGAGTCGAAGTTCAATCCGGACACTGGCAGCAGTGAGAAATGCTTTTTCATGACAAGCGAGGAGCGTTACAATGCCGAACTTGTCGAACATATGCGAACAAGATATGGTGCCGACAAGCTGGCGGAAGTATCTGTCTACGGTAAATACAAGACCAGAGAGCTTATGCTAGATATTGCAAAGGCGCTCGATCTTGACATTTATTACAGTGCTATCGAGGATTATTTTCCGGACATCGGACATCCCAATGAAGACCTGGACTCCATATGCGCCCGGTTTCCCGGGATAGGAAATTTCCTGAAGACTGAATATCGTGGCGTCATGATTAGGGACATTGCCGATAGCATCATCGGGAAAATAGCCACTGAATCTACACATATTGCCACAATGGCGTTTTCAGGAAGCATATTGTCCTCCATCGTTCCTCTGAGATATGAACACGATACAAATCCTGTGATTCAATATACACCTTCCGAATGCGAGGGTTTCGGCCTTCTCCTGATGGACATCCTTTGGAAGCCCGATCTATGGGACTACTCGAAACTTCTTAAGATTTCAGGGAAGGACCTCGATCCATCTTTCAGTATAGACAAGATCCCTCTTGACGACAGGCGTGCATACGAGTTGCTGTCATCAGATACAAAGGGGCGCTTCAAAAAATTCAGATCTCAATATTGTGAAGAGCTGTGTATGAAGATACATCCGGAAAACTTCGAGGAGTTAACTGCGGTATTTGCATTCTCCTACCCCGGACACAAAGACAAGGAGCTTGATGCCTATATCGCCTGGAAGAAGTGCCCGGAAGATATTGAATATGCCCATGATGAACTCAGGATGATACTCGGCATGACTTACGGCGTATTGCTATACAGGGATCAGTTCATTCAGATTGTCCACACACTTGCGGACATCACACTCGCAGAAGCTGACATAATCAGAAGAGCCATAGGAAAGAAAAAAGTTGAAGAAGTCAAAATGCAACATGATAAGTTTTTACAAGGTTGCATGGACAATGGTGGCATTCCGGAGAAGGAAGCCGAGGCTGTATGGAAAAAGCTTGAAAGTTCTGCCATACACTGCTCCCCGAAATCGCACGCCGCAGGCCACGCCCTGCTCGCATACAGAATGGCATATCTGGAGGCCAGCTATCTAGGTGATACTAAGCATAACAAAGGAGATAGGCTATGAAAGTGAAGGGATTAATGACTGTGACAGAAAAGAGCAGAATTGTAGGCAATGCAGATATTGAAGAATCCGGTACGACACTCTCTTTTTCCACGCTGCATTCGATAATGGAGTCCCTGGAATGGAATAACTCAACCGCTAAAATTCCCATAGTTCTGGGTGTGGACGAATTGGGGAAGCCGGTAATCTCGGATCTTGCCTCACTACCTCACCTGCTGATTGCAGGATCAACAGGCACAGGCAAGTCAGTTCTTTTAAATTTCTTCATAATGAACATGATCGGCAAATTTGCTCCTGCCGATCTGCGCCTGATGCTTTTTGATCCGAAAAATGACTTCAAGCCCTACGCATCGCTCCCGTACCTAATTATACCGGTCATCAACAATCCGATGGAGTTACCGGAGGCGTTGAACTGGGTAACAGGCGAGATGGAAAGGCGCTACAATATTTTCTACAAGACAAAAACGCATAACCTCTCAGATTTCAACACGAGGCCGGAAACTACCCAGCCATTTCTCCCCGGTGACTGGAAGGAGGTCGAGGACAAACTCCCTCTGCTTGTGATCATAGTGGATGAGCTGGCTGATATAATGGTCAGCGATGCAAGGTGTGAAGTTGAAATGTCCATTGCGCGAATTGCGCAGAAAGGACGCGCTGCCGGAATACACATGATTATTTCGACCAGGATGCCAAATAAGAAAATTATCACTCCGCCCATCAATGCAAACATTGTCTCCCGTTTAGCATTCCATGTACCATCTGCCGCAACCAGCAGATTGATACTCGGACGGAAAGGCGCCGAAAGACTTCTCGGCAGAGGGGAAATGTTGTTCAGAAGATCACTCAATGCAAATCCAGTCCACATCCAGTCCGCACCCAGTCGGCATGAACGGTTGCAGATGGCACAGCGGGAATCATTGTGCCAGGCCGAGCATCTGTTCCAGTCGCTTCAGCACCAGGCATTTACGGAGGGAGAGATATAATGACGACGACGAACAGTAAAGTCTCACGAGTTCAGCCTGTGTTCGGATGGCTGAAGAACCGGAAAACTAGAGACTGGCCGCAGCGTCTGGTTGAACTGGCCGAGGGACTGAATCACAAGCCGCAATGTGGCGCCGTGATCCGCGTCGCTTTCGATCCTGAAGAAAAAGTGCCGCCCACTGCGGAACGTCTGGCTTGGATGATCCGGAATGTGGAACGTATCGTCCCGCAGGACGGCAAGCTGTGGCGGGAACCCCTTCGGCGGATGGCTAACCAGGAGAAGACAGCCAGCGCCCTGGCGTTGCTGGATGCAGGACAAACCCAGCA
>CAIQLG010000265.1 GCA_903872565.1 uncultured Lentisphaerota bacterium
AAACCAATAATCCACTAATCCAAAAATCCATCAATCCGTCATCCTGTGGGATGACTATGAAATGTATCTATTTTATAATAAATATCTTAAGTGTGAACGTCCCCATTTTACCCGAAATGTTCAGGATGTGGCAAGACAATTAATTCAGCCCGCCCAAAATGTATTTATTGCGGTAAGGTGAATATTCCGAAGAATATCGTCCAATAGGAAACCAAACCAATGAGTGTGGCTGACAGCCTACCGCCGCAGGGAAACCTCGCCGTTGGGTGCATAAGATGAGTGAATGGGATCTCTATGTTTATCTATAATTTTTATAAAATGGAAAATTACCAACGAAGAAAGGAAACACTATCATGATGGCTAAATCAATCGCCGCATTATCGCTGCTAAGCCTGCTCGTACTGGCGGGCTGCGACAAGGAGGAGTTCTCACGCTATCCGTCGGTCGCCGTCCCCGGATTCACGGCGGCCGATTACATACGCGACTTGTCCAATCCCGATCCCGAAGTGGTGTACAATGCCATTTGCAATATCGGCGGAGACGCCCAGGACATCGGCCGAACGTTGTGCGACGAGAAAGCCGATACAACCTCGGAAAAGTACAGCCTCGCCAAGGAGGCATATGGAAAGATCCGTTCCCTACTGCAGGCTGACGACCCTCAAATCGTCGCCGCCAGCCTGAGGTTTCTGCAACTGTTCAGCGCGGATTACAAGCCAAGGGCGGAGCTGGTCGAACCGGTCTGCCAAATAAAAAACGAGCATCCGCTGGTGCAGTTCGAGCAGATCGCCGCTCTGGGCAAATGCGTCGGTGACACCACGATTGTGCCCGCCCCATTGTTGCGACGGCTGCTGGACAGCCCATCGTGGGTCGCCTCCCGCTCCAGTTACGGGCTGATCAACAAACTGGCCGACGAGTCGCTGCGGGGGGAGCTTGTTAAAAGATACAGAGCGACGGCGGATGAGAAGGAAAGGTTGCTGCTGCTCACCGCTTTCGGCCATCGGCCGGGACCAGTCGAGATCGAGTTGATCGAACAGGAGCTGCTCGCCACGGACAGCGTGAGGATCCGTCAAGCCGCATGCGGCCTGTTGACGGAGAATCTGCAGTCTCCTGGCGTCGTCGCCTGGCTCGCCGACCATTACCAGCGGCTCCAGCCCGACTTGCGGCAAATGGTATTTCATGCGTGCGCCAAGCTGGACACCGAGGGAGGTGCCGATCTGGCCTGCCGCCTTCTCGAACAAGGCCAAGTGCCGGACGACGGATTCCTGCGGACGCTGAGCGACTTGCTCGAGAAGGAGCCGGACAACCATACGGCGTGCCTGAAACGTGTGGAACAAACAGTGCGGGCGAGGCCGGAACTGGCCGCCCGCCTGGAAGGTGTGAGGGAGAAGATGGCCAAGGTTCGGGCCCGATACGTCTCGATGCGACAGGAGTACGAGCCGATTTCTAGGGAGTTCATCGGGAAAGCCCGGGAATTGCTGAACAAATACAACGTGCCCGCCGAGAAGCAGGAGCAGTTCTTTAAGACCGTCGCCAATCCGGAGCAATTCGGCGTTCAAAACGCCGACGAAGCCGACCGGAAATAAGATCGTCCCAAATCGGAAATTCATTGGTTCAACACACCACCGCAGTTTACCTTGCGTCTCGCCCGGAAACTGAACGGCAAACGTTATTTAAAAATGAGAACTTTGTGCATAGTATCATTCTTCCTTTTGATGTGCTCTTTCCTTGGGGCTGTTGACGCTCCAAGCGTCAACGAAGACGCTTCTAAAAAGTCTAACCCATACGTGGATGATCCTATTAATGAATATGGTTTGAGAAAGTCCATATTAGACAGCACCGTCAAGCCCGGAATGAAGATTGGTTTCGGCTATAGGAACTATGAAGAAGATGGCAAGATAGTTGTGAGAGCCTCCGCCGTAGTCGATGAAAATGGGAAGATAAGTTTTATAGAAGACAGAGGCTACGCCATTGAAGCCAAGGACTTGAAAGTCAGAGAGGTATTCAAGCTAATCTTAGAAAGAGAAAAAGCATTGATGAACGATAATTCTCTCAGGCACCCCTTACCTTGGCATCCCATAGAGTCAAAGCCTCGCCTCATGAAATCCCCCGCTGATCATTATAAGTCATCTCAATTAAACTTAAAATTAAACGTCTGGTTTTATGGGGAGGATGTTTCGATATTGACGGAATCTGAAAAACTGACCATTCAGTCTCTAAAAGAACAAAGAGACAAGCCCGCTTCACCCGGTCATCAGTGACGTTGACATCGAGTCGAAAAATGACCATTTTCACGACAATCAAGAGGTTAACAAAATCCGACAGTATTTGGTTCCAATGCTGGCCACGCCAAGAGAAAGAATCCCAACAAACCATTGATTGCCCGGCTCGACGTAAGCCGCCAACCGAGATGATTAACGTAGATAAGAAGGGATATAAATCATGAACATAGAAATCAGTGGTGTATCGAAAACTTACGGAAAGCTAAAGGCTGTTGATGACATCTCGCTGTCAATCGGACCGGGACAGATCATAGCCGTGCTCGGGATCAACGGAGCCGGCAAGAGCACTCTGCTGAAGCTACTTTCCGGGCTGATACCGCCGGACAAAGGAGATGTGCTCTTCGATGGCGAAAAACTGACCAGGGGCAATGTGCGCCTGAAAAAGCGCCTTACCGTCCTTCCTGACTATCCGGCAGCGTTCTTCGACATGTCGCCGATCCGGCATGCCGCCATGCTCTTCAAACTGTACGAGGCGGACACCAGCAGTGCCGAGGAAAAACTCACGGCCTTGTTCAAGGACTTCAATATACTTCCCTGCGCCAACGCCCCCCTGGCAAAGCTTTCACGAGGGCAGATGTACAAGGCGTTGCTAAGCGCCGCGATCTCTCTGGATGTTGATCTCTGGGTATTTGATGAACCATTCGCTTCGGGCATGGACCCGAGCGGCCTGACTAACTTTAGAAAACATGTCAAGGCGGGGGCTTTGCGGGGAAGGACAATAGTTTACACGACGCAGATACCCGAGGTTGTGGAAGGCTTCTGTGATAAGATCTGCATATTGGACCGGGGGAAAGTTATCGCCTATGACACCGTTGATTCGATAACCAAATCCAACTCCGAAGGGAAGAAATCCCTCTACGACTTCTTCGCGGAGATAAAGGAATAGGATCGAATGTATCTTGTCGAGAAAAAATTGGAAAAGAGGATAAAGAGGCGGCTAAGGGTGGAGGTCCGCAGCTCCAAAAGCCTAATGAAGGAGGCGAAGAGGTTCAATCCTTCTTTCCTGAGCTTGCGCCTGCCGTCCGAAGCAGGCGCTACATTTTTTCTGCTCGCCATCACATCTCTGATCTTTGCATGGGCGCATCCTGGGACACAACTGTTTGTTTTCGCGCTGCTTAGCACCTCGGCAACCTTCTCCCTGGTCTCATCGCTGTTGTCCAACCTTAAGACGAGCAATGAACTGTTCATCCTGTCCCATTACCCGCTGCGGGACGAATTCTATTTCTCGCTCAAATGGAGGAAGTGCGTCAGGGCCTCTCTATTCCTGTTGTTCATGAGTCTGCTTTGTTTTTCCTGGTATGAGATAGCGAACAAGGGGAGCTTTCTCAATGAGCTGGGGTGGATACTCCTATTTTCATCGGTCAACTGGCTGCTGTCACTGCTGATGATCATTATCCTTGCGTTCCGCTTCGGAAATATAAAGTTCCATCTTGCAGGAGTAGCTGGAGTATTCTCGGTAATAGCCCTCATCTTTACGACCGGACACATGCCTGCCGGCTTTTCGCTGGATGACAAGCCGATCATGTGGTTTATGCCTGCAGGCATAATAGGCAAGCTTTTCATTCACGGGGTTTACAGCGGCAAGATGCTGGCAAGATACCTGATTTTGTCGGGTCTGCTTTCTGTTCCTGCAATAATATTCATTTCCTCCAGATACCGCTCAAGCTACAAATCCGAGGACATATATGAGTCACGTTCCATTTATGGAGAAAACGAAGATGACGAAACCTTGGAAGAATATGTTTCTGATATGGAGGATGCCGGAAGTTCAATGGATAAATTCATTGCCGGACAGTCGAAAAAATCTGTCGGATGGGTTGAAAGAACGGTCATCAGGTTTCTGGACAAAAAAGAAAAGGAGAATGGCTCCTATGCATACGACGAGTACGGCCGCAGCTGGAGCACATGCTGGAAATATGGAGCAATCCTGATGGCGCTGAGCCTGAGCCTGATGGAAGTATATCCGAAATGGGGGAATGTAGGACTCGTCGGCGCCGTATTGTCGTTCATGATAGGCATACCGGTCATCAGCGGATCGTGGAGATGTTTCAATTCCTTCCACTGGCATCCGGGATTCTACCAGCTCAACCTGCTCTATCCGACAAGCTACTGGCGCATGAGCAAGTTCCTGTTCAAGGTCAACCTTATCAGGCTGCTTCTCTGGGTTCCAGTAACACTCGCCTCCGGGGCCTTCATTGGCTGGCATTTCAAAGTGACCTGGCTGGAAGGGCTTATGCTTTCATCTGAAATCCTGCTGATGATAACCTTGCTCCAGCCTGTATTTTTGTCCACCCAGTTCGGGCTGCTCTCTTCGAACACCGAGATCACATTTCGGCACATCAGGAAGTATTTCTTCACATGTGTTTTGCTGTTGACCGAATGCTTGCTGATCTTATGCTCCTTAATCCTTTCAGCGTACGGGGCGAGCGGATTTGAGCACGGACTGATACTGGCCGGTATCCTTCTTACTGGATTCTTCTCAATTGCCTCATGGGCGGTGAACGGAGTCTTTTTTGACCGTAGCCGCGCTGATTTCGGAGTCCGCAGAAACCTGACGGGATAAATCCAGACATCACCGGTCTGGTCACCATAGGATGTAAATGAAAGAACTCTCTCAGACACATCAGAAACTCCCCCTGCCGAAATGGTGTTTCATCCTCCTTGGAATACCAACGTTCTACATGCCTTTGGCGTACTTGGCAGTGGTCGTGTGGACGATCGGAGGAGAAATGCTTCTGGGCTTGGACTGCGCCTCTCCAAAATGGATGATGACCGCCATACAGCCGGCGCTTTACGTGACTTTCGCGATGTGGCCGGTCTACATGGCGTGGGTCTTATTTTCCAAACGGCTTGCGTGGGGGGAGAAGCTGTTGTGGCTTTTCATCGTTATTTTCCTGAACATGGCTGGTATGCCCATGTTCTATGTCTTCATGATTCGGCGGTACCTCGGCCTTGAGGGTCGCATGGGAAAACGAGACGATATTTCATTGGATCTATTCCTGAAGCGTCATGAGATCGCCAGGGAAAAGCTGTCGCCCTCTCAATTGGGCATATTGCGGTTTTACTGCCGCAATCAACGGCTGAACAAGTGGGCAGCTGTTCTTTTGGTCGCGGTCGCGGCCCTTGCGCTCTATACGGCTGTGGTGTTAGTTCCGAAGAAATGCGTCCGGAGCTTCGCTGACTCTACTCCGACCCGCGTTGTTATCATTGACTCTGTAGCCGACACCAAAAAGGAGATTGTTCCAGAGCCCGAGACACTGCGGCTGCATGTACAGAATGTGATGATAATTGGTGCCATGGCTGGTATGATTGGAACCATGGGACTCTTCTTATTGGCTCAAGCCATATCACTGCTATTGGGAAACTTACACAGGAAAGCACTGATCGATTTCATGAAAGCCACCGATAATGAACATTCAGCAAGTCCATATCCCGCAGGTGATGACGGACATTCGACAGGAGAAATGAAATGAGACCAATAGCGCAATCACACATTTGGTATGGGAAAGATAATGGAGAGCGCCGGCGCATTACCGTTATGATCTGCGAGCCGGAGAAGGATCCGCTACCTGGCGGAGATTATCGTTGTCCGGTGACCTTCCGCGGGTTAGGACGGAAAAAATATGTGTACGGAGTTGATAGTCTGCAATCGCTTATGCTGGCGGTGGTGTTTGTGAATATCGGGATTGATTCCCTGAGTCATCAGGGATACCACTTCTTCATGAACAAATCCGGCGGAGATGCGTTGGATATGCGATTGATCTGGCAGGCTGATGGAAGAAAGTTGCAAAGGACATGCCGAACAAATAAAACAGGGAAAACTCGCCCGACCGCTAGAATCGCTGTGGCAAATTATTAACGTTGGGTGCAAAAAAATGAAGAGACTGATTATAGTCGCGGCCTTACTTCTGGCTGGGTGTGTCACATCCAAAGTTGAGAGCCTTCATGATTTCACGCCGAATCCTGATCGCCCTCCTTTTCTCGACAAGAATGCAGTCGAGGAATACTACTTTCTATCGTGGGAGCCATACCACTTCATATGCACCCTCGGCGTGCTCCCACAGTATCATTACGCAGTCTATGAGAAATCCCCTGGGAAGTTCGAGAAACACTCCACCATGATTGGATGGGGGGCCATCCCACTACCGTTGGTATCATCGTGGAAATACGGTCACATACAAGAAGAAGAGAAGCCCAACAAGTCACAGGAAGATAGCGCCGATCCTCAGTGATGAAGTTGGCAAGAAAGGATCATATGGACTTTTTCACAATCATGACTAAGTGGTTCTGGGCCGTCTGCATTGCAGTGACATTTGCCAATGCGGGCGTCTTTCGGTTCAGGGCGCAACGCCACATTCGCGAAAATCCAGACCTCGCGGATGGCTATGCTAAAATAATTAAAGGATTTGTGATCTGGGGCAACATACCGTGGATCGTGATGGGCATCGGCTGTCTGTTCGGCGGGGTTCCATCGGTATTTCACTTTTTCCGCCCCCGTGACGGCAACCCCTTTGTGCTTGCCTTTTTCGCATCGGTTTTTATCATCTGGGGACTTACCACCTTCTGGCTGCTCTTCCGTGGCGGTGCTGAAATACTTGTCAAACATCCCGGCTTATTCAATAAGGATTTCAAGAGCCCGCGAATGCTGAAGCTCTTATGGTTTCTCTGCCTGGCCGGGGGCATTGCCGCTGTCGCCATTATGTTCATCCAAGACATCCCTCTACCAAAACAATAATGTGGGTCGTTCTCCCTATGGAAACCGAAGTGAATGCAGCGGCAAGAAATGAAAGGCGATGGTCAACGCTCTGGCTCGATGGTTTTGCCCTGGCGACAGCGCTCATTGCTCTCCCCACGCTGGGCTTGATGTTCCGCTATGTGAGATGCACAGCGGCCTTTCGCGGCTGTGGAACAACTCTCGAGAGCCTGCATCATCAGATCGACTGCCGGGTATTGCTGGTTCTTACTGCCGCTATCGTCGGATGGGGCGGATACGCCATAGCACAGTCGCGGATGACAAAGTTGGAAAAATGGATCACGATCTGCCCACTTGCCATAGCGATGGGCACATGCATAGCATGGGGGACTCATGAAGCAGATCAGATTCTGAGAAAACCAGCCCATGCAGAGGACATCGTTCCCGGCATGGTGATGCGCGGCATTGGAGCCAAAACATGAACAACAATATTCCATCAGAAAGCGACTGGAGAAGCGAGCCATGGGGCATAGACACCCCCTATGCCTACAACCATTTTCAGGGGAAGTCACGGGAAGATGCTGTCGAGCTCTTTGTGGAAAACGCAATATACTATCAGGAAGACATTATGTTCATGCCCGAAGCATGCTTCCGTTATTATATCCACTCGTACATGGACTATCTCTTCTCCGGGCGGAGCGCTGGCGACAGTGACGCTGCGAATTGCTTTTTCGGCATTGTCGAAATCCGGAAAGACGACATTGCAAGGGCAGACTTCGATCTCCGGCAAAGAATCCTTGATATGCTGAAGCGGCTTGCATCACAACAGGCGTGGTACGAGGCCGATATAGAAATATATGGGGATTTCATTGAACGAAGCGCACAATGCATGCAAATGATAGACGAAAGGTTGAACAAATAGATTCTGCCTACGATGGCAGATCTGGAATGTCAGGAAGAGAATAAACATGAAAAACATTATCGTGGCATCCGTGCTCCTATTTCTCACCATACCCCCCGTCTTTGCAGTCCTTCCTCCTTGCGTCACGGATAAAGATCTCGCCAAATGCCCAGTCATCGCAGTAGCTCATTGGGAGAAGGGTGCGGCATTCAAGCAGCACGCAAAGACCGAGAAAAGAGACTATGACGAAAGGCAGGAAGATGTCGTCGTCGCAATTGAGACGCTGACTGAAATCGTCGTAGAAAAAGTTGTGAAAGGGGATCTGAAGCCGGGGAGATACACGATCCTCATGGGACCTTTCATCGGATGGGCCGACGATGGGCGGGTCATGAGTTATACATCAAGCGAGATGACGGGCGACGCCAAGGACGTAACGAAGCCGAATATCTGGTTCCTGGACAAGGCACAGAGCTGGGATGCGGCCGACAAGACCGAATACCTGAAACTGGGAACCTATCGGGGAATCCAGCCGCTTGTGCTGGAACCATATTTCTCCGTGCTTGTGTCCAAGACGGCCGATGACGATATCGGCAAACTGCTCCAGAACAGGGAAACTGAAGTTGTGCTCAGGGCATTGGACTACATATGCGGGGGGATGGACCGCTCCTCCGTCTCCGAGAAGGAGCAAAAACCTCTGCGTCAATATGCAGATGCCGTGTGCGATCTACTGAAGAGTGACAGCGCAATCATCCGGCAAAGGGCTGCTCGCGACTATGCTTTGCTGGCGGGCATCAAATGTGTGCCGAAAATGCGCGAGTTGTTGGAAGACAAGGATTTTTTCGTTAGAGGAACTGCCATTTTGGAGCTTGCACGACATCAGGACAATCAATCCTGCGAGGGTATTTGCCGGGCTGCCAAGGGCATCCAAGATGGCCGTATGGGATGTGATGTCGTAGGTATGCTCGAAAAGTGGAACAACCCTGATGTAGTTCCGGCAATCATAGAATTCTTGCAGAACGACAAATTCGTCTATCTAATCCATGATGACCTTGGCATCCCGGCCCTGCAAGCAAAAGCTGCACTGAAGGCAATAACCGGCCATGACTTTCCCTTCGATGTCGAAAAGAGCTTGACGGCATGGCGGAGGGCAGTGGAGGTTCCGGACAAGGAGGGCCGGCTAAATATCTTGAAGGAACTGCTCCCTGATGGACAGACCCCCGTCTCCGCATGTGTCGTCGGCAGCGGAGAGAATGCAAGTATAGAGGTTGCAAACGTCTCGAAGGGCGACATCTTCATCGCAAAGACGCCGGCAGATGTCCAACTGAGATACCCACCATACTTGTCTCGGACTAATGATGAGGAGGTTGGCAAGACTATACCATTCGTCAAGCTTGCTCCCGGGGAGACAGTGTCTTTTGATATCAAGTTAAGTGCCGATTTCCTGCGGGTTGACCCGGCGACACGCGAGGTCACTCTGCGCTACACGCACAATGGGAACGAAAATGGCATCAATGCATGGATAGGGATGGTCAAGGCGACGTTCGGCCGGGGGTGGAAAGAACCGGAACGCAAATGGGAGAAGGTGGAGGAGAAATGGCCGAACGGGAATTTCAAGGTGGTGGGGCAGACGATGAACGGCCAGAAGTGCGGCAAATGGGAATACTACAGCGAGGCGGGCGATCGAATCAGGATTGTTGACTACGAGGGCGGCACAGCCGAGTGCAATCCGGAACACCCGGACAACAAGGGGGCGGGCATTCCAAAGCCGTCAGGTCAATAGGAGCAGTGCTGCACAGTTTTAATGGTACTCATATCCATATACATAATAATAGGTTGGATTGAGAAAGATGAATACCAGAAAATGCATAACTATTGCGCTTCTCCTCCTTTCGGGGTGCGCCAGTGTTCCTTGGCAATCGCGGACATTTACCGATCACCAGTCGGTCGGTCGCGTCCTGTATGACGAGACCGCGAAGCTGGAGGTAGGCATGCTCAAACCAATCGACCTCGTGCCGGCCTTGCAGGACAAGAGGGTGATATTCACGGATGATGACGGGCAAAAGATCACTGTCAGAGATATTGCGTTTGGGATTCTGGACGAAGCCGGAATCAAGGACTTGCCAATCGGGTGGGCTCCAGTCTTCATTTGTGGTTGCGAGGTTAACGGCGAGTGGTATCGGTTCCACGTCCCACGCCTTACAGAACAAGAATTTGAACAGACAATAACAACAATCCAACAAACTTCTGCTGATGACTCCGCTACCCGCGTCGCGCCAGAGAAATAACGTTGGACGTTCAGCAATTAAACAAAGGAGAAGAAAAAGAAAATGAAAAGGATGATCGTTCAAGCCCTTTTGTTTGCCACAGTGCTACTTTCTGGCATCTTGGCATTTTCCGAAGAATCGAAGGTTCCAGAACTGAACAAGGCTGACAGGTATGTCTCCTGCGATAGTTATTCGGGAGGATGCTTTTACTGGGTTGACACCACCTCTGGAAAAGTTTGGCTGGCAGTTGCAGTAAAAGAGGGAATTGTATGGAAGTTCATGGGGCAGGTAAAAGATGCTAACCTCGGAGAAAATGGGACTTATATTCCCTATGCCAGCGAAACTAGTCGTGGACTGTTCATTCTTAACACCGCCACAGGCGAGGGATGGTGGACAAACTGGAAAGACTGGAAGAATTTAGGAAAACCCTCAGATGTGGGACAATCCGAAAAGACAGATTCCATCGCCACAGGGCAGCAGTCAGACTTGAACATTGTTCCTTTCACTTGTGTCGTGCAGGCGGAAATGGAAGTATTGTATGAGATACATCTTGACGGAAAGTTTGTATCGAGCAGCAAGACTTTTCCGCCTGGGAAAGGCTTGATGCAAGCGATCGAATTGACGGCGACTCCAGGTGACCATATTTTAATGGTTACAGCACAAGGGTGTGAAACATGGCAAAAGACAGTTACAATTGTTGGTAGAACAAGTAACTCAAAAAGTGGTTTGTCTTTCAGGATTGATCTGAAAAAGTCAGATAAATAAAAATCCGAACCATCGGCTTCTAACAACGGTATAACCGTCACGCTAGAGCCGTAGTGCGTTCGCAGGACTAATCGAAAATGAAACGGTGGATACTGATTCTAGTAATGGCCCCAGTAATGTACGGTCTATTTAGGCTGGTTTGCTGGGCCGATTGCCTCAGCGCCTGGCACTATTCGGAATCCAATCCGCCAACATCGGCGGATTATATTCGTGCGGCCATAGTGTTTTGGGGATCACTGCTAACACCATTATGCATAGGTCTTGTCACAGCGGTTGTGGCCTTCCGAAAACAATATCCAGCACACTGGTCTTTTGGAGAAATGTGTATTGTGGGACTTCCCATATCGGTACTTATAGTAGGGATAGTTTGCCCCCCCTTCGGGGACACAAATTTAACAGGAAGAATCATCTGGTACATACTGCTCTATGCAAATATATTTGTAGGTGGTGCCATCGTTCTGACCTTGTTCAATGTGGGTACCAGCATACGGCATCGGAAATGGGGTAAGTTATCACTTTCCATATTGGTGTGTTGTGCTGGTTTGCTATACCTATTTTGGTTGTATGCGTTTATCATCTACATTGATACATGAGACAAGATTAAAGAATCACCTCAGCCGCAGCCCTAAAGGCCGCGCCAGAGGAATAGAGATTAAAAAATGAAGAAACTGATTATAGTTACACTGGTATGCCTCTTAGCTGGGTGCATTAACATGAATATGAACAAGGATCCAGACCGGTGGGTCACTGTTCTTGATGCAGATAGTGGCAAACCTATTCCCGGTGTATCGCTTGTC
>CAIQLG010000266.1 GCA_903872565.1 uncultured Lentisphaerota bacterium
AAGGAGATGAGCTCGAGTGGTTCATCGAAGATAAGAACACAATGATCCTCAGAAGAAAAAAGTTAAGAAAAATGGGAAATTTAAAATGTGACTTCCAGTAGATAATCTCGTGCGGAAAGACTTCCGCCGAGATTATCTAGTGTCTTTGTTATAAAGTTCTATGCTTTAATCGTACGTAAAATCTAAATCCTAAACAATAACGGATCTCAAAATCCAAAGATCAAAACAAAAAATGCAAGCTTGCCATTTGACTCATTCCATTATAAATTTCGAGTTTGACTCATTTGAATTTGTTTCGGATTTAGATATTTGGTTTTAAGAACTCCTAAGTCTCCGCGGTGCATTTTCATTGCTTTCAAGCCACTTCCAATATCTGGGTGATGTCCCCTTCCTGACAGAGTCGCTTATTTCCTTAAGATCCCCCATCGAAGATATTGCCGAGGCCTTTTTTTTCAATTCTCCGCCGAACCCTCTACCGGAAAGATAGTCGAGCGTTATTTTTCTCGCGATCCGGAATCCATGGACGGAACCGTAGTGGGCAATTATTTCTGCAACGTGTTGTTCGATTTCATCTGCGAGTTCCGAAAGTGTAGGTGGTGAGAATCCTTTTCCGTTCTTCATTTCGTCAAAAATCCAGGGATTTCCCATGGCACCCGTGGCGATCATGACCGAGCTGCATCCCGATTCTCCGATCGCAGTTTCGTATGATTCAAGATTTTTTATTCCACCGTTTGCTATCACCGGGATATCAAGCGCGGATCGTATTTCGGAAATTATATCATATATGACAGGTCCCGTGTACAGATTTTTGAGAGTTCTCCCGTGTACCGTGATGGCTTTTGCGCCAGCATCCTGTAGTTTCCTCGCGAGGCTGATGCTTGGTTCGGGATCCGAGTCGTGCAGGATGCGGATTTTTGCCGTGACTGGAACTTTCGAGTTCTCAACAATCGTCGCGAGCGCCGCCGCTGCCCTGTCCGGATTCTTGCCGAGCGCCGCTCCTTCACCCTTTTTGAGAACTTTCCTTACGGGGCACCCCAGGTTGAAGTCGAGAATATCGAAATTGAGAGAGGAAAGAATTTTAGTGGCCTTGGCCAGGAATTCGATGTCCGCTCCTATGAGTTGTGTCCCGAGCCATTCCTCATTTTTCGACCTTTCGAAGAATCTGCCGGTTTTCTGGATGTTGTACACAACGGCTCCGGCATCTATCATTTCCGTGAACGCGTATCTGCATCCGTGCCTCCGGGCGGAATTTCTGAAAGGGATGTCGGTATATCCCGAAAGTGGTGCCAGAATTATACTTTTCTCCCTGAATATTGTCATCAGAGCCTCAGATTATATTTAAAATCAACCGGCATTTGCCGGCGTTCCTGAAATTGAATTTATACGAATGATGGTAGTTTGCCACAATAAATCACAAAATTCACCATCCTTTGGTAATGCGTCTTTTCCGGCAGATGGCTTTTGGGAGGGACGGTCTCGAGACGGAAATGCCCGGGATCTTCGACTTCCACGCCGTCCATATGGCGCGGTCGAGGTGGCATGTCGCGCCGTAGGTATACGAAGGCGGAAACTCAACCCTCCAGCAGCGGTTTTAACTTGATCGTGTAGGAAATTGTATTTTGACAGGACGCTTGAATGGTTGGAATTTTGTAGCCACGGCCATGTTGGCCGTGCAGTCGCCTCCAACATGGAGGCGGCTACATTAGTCTCCGCCGAGGCGGATTAAGTTCATCGTATAGGAAATTGTATTTTTCGGAGGAATGCCGTATGGCTTGAAACTTGTAGCCACGGCCACCTGTCCTACGAAGCCTTGGCATAGTAGGATGTTGGCCGTGTCGCCTCCAACATCCGCCTACGCAAAGGCGCTACGGCGAGACATGTGGAGGCGGCTACACAAGTTCCGGCGAAGCCGGTTAAGTGCATAGATATAGCCTGTTTGCCCCTGTCCAAAAACGTGCTATTTTTAGCCTGTTGAAAATATTTTGCATATTTTTTTGAAATGGCATGTCACAAAACGACACTGACTGCAAGCATTATGTAGAAAGAATGAGAGTTTGGAGAATGATCACTATGCGGAATGAAGGCGATGCGGAACTTCTTAAGGCCTTTGTGGAGACAAACGACTCGGCGGCCTTTGCCGAGCTCGTGTCCCGCCATGGCTCCCTGGTGGGCTGAGAAAGATTCTGCCGCGGCATCTGAATGGGTGATGAAATTTCCCGAAGGAAAATACAAAGATCAATTATTGGGCAATGTAGTACTTCCCTGGGCGCTGTCCCGACCTGATGAATTCAAAAAATGGCTCGGAAAATCCTCGCTTTCACAGGCTGAAAAGGACAAACTGCTGAAAAAACTTCCGGTGAAATAGCTAATTTTCGTTCACCGCTTCCCGTTGACCGTTCCCCGCAAAGGAAAATATCGAAGAGAACCGTGGGGAATTAACTGGAAAAGTAAAAACGGATACCGATCGGATCCGTTTTTTTTATCCTGGAAACTGATGCAGTCTTCCGAGATAAGCTCCAAGTTATACCCATCAGAAAGGCCTTTTGCAGGATAAACTCAGGCTCCTTGCGTGGCAATGTATATTTTGGATAAAAAGGCTTGAATAGTTGGCGGGAAAAGTTAGATTACCCTTTACGCCGCAAATATTCCTCTGGCTTGCATAAGCAGGCTCGAGTTTACGGAAGTGGTCTTTTTTCGGCGGAATTATCATCAAAGATATGGATTGAAAATGAATTTGCCAAACAAAATCACTGTGGCGAGAATCGTGATGATTTTCATCTTTCTCATTGTCTGCAATGTTGACGGATATATCTCCGACAAGTTTGGCGATGAAATCGGCAAGGTCTGGCGCATTACCGGGGTTGTATTCGCGATGCTCGCGGGTCTCACAGACATACTGGACGGCTATATTGCAAGAAAATACAATCTCGTAACAGATTTTGGGCGCCTCATGGATCCTCTCGCAGACAAGATTTTCATGGCCACGACCTTTATCATGCTCGTTGACAAGCAGATTCTTGCAGGCTGGGTTGCCGTCGTGGTTCTTTCAAGAGAGTTTCTCGTTACCGGTCTGAGAATGCTGGCCGCCAACAAGGGCGAAGTGATTTCGGCGGATGTCACCGGAAAACTGAAAACTTCGCTTCAGATGGCTTTTGTGGTAATCGGCGGCTCGTTCTGGGTCCTCGGGTGGAAAGGCACGCAGATGATGCATGTTGTCTGGGCCTGGTGGCTCTGGGAGATTTCAAAATGGATAATCATAGTTGTCACAGTCTATTCCGGCCTCTCATATTTTATCCGCTTCAGCCACCTTTATCTTTCCGATAAGTCAAAACAAGAAAAATAATTCACATGAGGAACTGTATTTATGGCTTTGTGGAGCGGCAGGTTCAGCGGAGACAGAAAAAATTCCCTGATAGATTTCACGGAATCAATATCTTTCGACAGAAGGCTGTTCAGGTGCGACATCGCCGGGAGCAAGGCGCACGTGAAGATGCTCGCCCAATGCGGATATGTTTCCAAGGCGACGGCGGACAAGATAACCCGCGAACTCGACGCAATCGTGTCTCGGATTGAAAAAGGTGACTTCGTATTCACTCCCGAACTCGAGGACATACACATGCACATCGAGAGCGAAATCATAAAAAAGCTCGGAGACGAAGGCGCCAGACTTCACACTGCGCGAAGCCGGAACGACCAGATAGCCCTTGACATAAGGCTCTATCTGAGAGAGCTTTCCAAAGATATAATTTGCGAAACTCGCACTTTGCAGGCGGCGCTCGTCGCAAAGGCGGACGAGAACCGCGACACCATAATGCCGGGATTCACCCATCTCCAGCACGCACAGCCTGTACTTTTTGCACACCATCTTCTGGCGTATGTCGAGATGTTCGAAAGAGATGCAGGAAGAATTCATGACTGCATCAGGAGAATTTCACTCTGCCCGCTCGGGTCGGGAGCCATCGCAGGAACTACTTTGAAGATTGACAGGAGAATGACCGCGAAAATGCTAGGATTCTCCGGCCCGGCGCGGAACAGCATGGATGCGGTTTCCGACAGGGATTTCATCTGCGAATTTGTCGCGGCACTTGCGATTTTCGCAATGCACGTGTCCAGGCTGTCCGAAGACATTGTCCTGTGGTGCTCCGAGGAGTTTGGCTTCGTCGAGCTCGACGACGCATTCTGTACAGGCTCGAGCCTGATGCCACAGAAGAAAAATCCAGACATTGCGGAGCTCGCAAGGGGAAAAACTGGAAGGATTTACGGCAGCTTGGTGGCCGTTCTCACGATTTGCAAGGGACTGCCGCTCGCATACAACAGGGATCTCCAGGAGGACAAGGAGCCCCTTTTTGATGCCGCTGACACGGTGCTAAAAATCCTTTCCGTCTATCCGGGAATGATCCGTACAATGAAGGCGAAGAAGGAGAGGATGCTCGCAGCGGCCTCCGATCCATGTCTCATGGCGACAGACCTGGCGGAATATCTCGTGGAAAAGGAGATTCCCTTCCGCGAAGCACATAAAAAGGTCGGAAAACTTGTGCGATTCTGCAGGGAAAATGGTAAAAAACTTGATTCCCTTTCTCTGAAGGAAATGAAATCTTTGATTCCGGAGGCGGACGAAAAAGCTCTCACTCTGTTTTCCCCTGTCAGGAGCGTTTCCCGGAGAGAAATTGCCGGGGGAACAGGATTCCGCGAAGTTCGCAGACAGATCGGATTCTGGAAAAAGAAACTTGGAACCGCCAATCACTAATAAAACCAAAACTGAATTGACATAAGTTGAATTGTTCTTTGAACATCGAACATTCAACTTCCAACATCAAAGTGAGATAAAACTCGTTCAAAGTCTCCGCCGTGGCGGATTGAGTTCATCGTATAGGAAATTGTATTTTTCAAAGGAACGCTGGCAACTTGCCGGCAATATGGGATAGATGCCAGCAAGCTGCTGGCGTTCCAGAAAAGTCCCTGCACAACTGCTTAAGTTCAATGTTCATTCAGTGAGGATTCACCTCAGCCGTTCCTTCAGCCCGGATGCGCGGACCGTCTTCCTGTCGATGGTGGCGCGCAGTACACGTTCCGTCGCCCATATCGTGACTTTATTTATGGTTCTTGTCACTCCGGTGTAAAGCAGTTCGCGGGTCAGTATGGGACTTTCCTTGCTGTCAGGCAGAATCAGCAGAACTTCTCCGAAGCCTGATCCCTGTGCCTTGTGGACCGTCATAGCGAAAGAGTCCTCGTGTTCCGGCAACATGGATGGGGAGAATTTGCGCAATTCGCCGGAGTGCTCCGGATCGGGGAAATAGACTTTCGTTGTTCCGTTTGCGTCCGGCCAGCAAAGTCCGACATCGCCATTGAAAAGCCTGTGCTCGTAGTTGTTCCGCGTGATCATCACCGGGACTCCCTTGTCATATGACTTTGATTTTCCTAACGACTTGCGGATAAGCTTGTTGAGTGAATTTGTCCCCAGCAGGCCGCCTCGGTGCGAGCAGAGTATCTGGAACTCGTTGAATTTTTTCAACGCAGTCTCTATGTTCTCCGCCTTGAGGTATCCATCTTTCCACAACTCCAGCATGATTTTAAGGGACTCCATCAGTTCCCTATGGTCGGATGGAAGTCTTTTATTGCCGCCCAGCCCCCAGGCGAGAGATTCCCCTTTTGCAGCGGAAAGCTGTCTTACCGCATCATCCGCAGCGCCTCTGTTGATCGCCTCCTTAAGGTTGTCAATGTCACCACCTTCCCTGAAACGGTGGCTTACAGCAAGCCTGGCGACATTGTTCTTCCACCTGGAGGTGGGCTCCATGGCGAGTTGGCAGATGTCCGCAAGAACGGCACCCGTTTCCACAGAGGCGAGCTGATCGGCATCGCCGAGAAGGATTATCTTTGAGTCTTTTGGCACGGCACGCATCAGACGCACCATCATTGGCAGTGAAACCATGGAAGCCTCGTCTGCGATTAGGACATCTATTTCGAGAGGGGATTCCGCATTCGCCCCGAATTTGCCGTTGTGGTGGTTATATTTCAGCAGGCGGTGAATTGTGCTTGCAGGTAGTTCCGCAATCCTAGATTTGACCTCCTGATCGCACAACAGCGCTTTTTGAACTTCATCCCTGATGGATTCCAGCATCCGCGCTTGCGCCTTGCCGGTCGGAGCGCAGAGAGCAATCCTGGAGTTGGGGTTTTCCTTCAGAATCCGGGACAGTATGGCCGATACAATGGTGGTCTTGCCGGTACCGGGCCCACCGGTCATGATAGAGAGTTTTTTCCGGAGTGCGAGTTGGACAGACTTCCACTGCCCATCATCCTTGGCACTGGCTTTTTCGAAATATGTGCAGAGTGTTCTGATTTCAGCTTCGGACAGCATTTCTTCGTCAGGCGCCCTGACTCGTACCATGAGCATGTCCGCCAGTTCTTTCTCGTAGCTCCAGAAACGATGAAGATAGAGGCGAGGGGTGTTCCATATCAGAGGGACAAACGGTATTTCCGCACCGAGACTCCCGGCGTTGCAGATTACCGCAGGAAATTTTCTGGAAAGTCTGTCGAGCATGGCGGATCGGTCTTTCCCCATCGCCCTGATCAGGACATTCCTGGCATTGTCCGTTCTTTCCCTTTCTTCTGATTTGCCGTTTTTGCTGAGAGAATAGGAATCCCCATCATCTTCGAGATCTGGAAATAGCTGATCAATGTCAGATGCCCTGATATCTATGCATGCTGACTGCCTTGTGAACGAGAAATGGCTGGCCAATGCCGCAATGACACGGAAGCAATCAATATCTTCTTGTTTCTCCGCACCTGTGTTTCTTGCGAGCGCCTCTGCAAACTGCAGGTCGAATGCCGAAATAAATCCATTGATGCGGAGTGTCCGCAATGCCTCTGAAACCGTCATTGCAATGCCTCTTCTCATTGCGTTACCTCCTCTTTCCCTTCGGTGCTGTCGTGTATGCATTTCCTCAGCCGGGTCAAGGTTTCCTCCGTGATTCTGTCGGCGAGGATTCCCTTTCCACCGTCCGGCTCCATCCCGCGGACAAAAAGGTAGTACCCGCCGCCGAAATGTTTTTCAAAATCATAATCCGGCAGTCTCTTGTTCAGATACAGATCCAGAGTCAGCGAATAGATAAGGTATTGAAGGATGTATGATTCGCCGAACATCTTTATCCACATGGTTCTGGAGTCATAATCTTCAAGCGTGTTGGTCTTCCAGTCCGCGAAATAATATCGGCCATCCCTCCGGAACACGAGGTCTATCGAGCCGTTCATGAATCCTGTGTTGACCGTTCCACCCTTGAGCGCCACATCAAGCGATTCATTTTCCGATTCAGTTCCAGCTGCCGCGACATTTTTTGGAAGCAGTGACTTGGCGATCTCCTTCAGGTTGGCCGTATTAATCCTTCCCCTGACTTCGTAGAAGAATTCCATTTCCGAAATATGGTCCGACTTTTCTATCTCATTGAGAGAAAACGTCTTGCCACCGTGCGGACCGGGAATCCGCGCTGTCAGAGTCTGATGGATTATTTTACAGATCAGCGGATAGCGTTTCTCAAGCAGCGGGTCTGCATTCTCCTTTTCCGAGCTTTTCCCCCGGATCAGTCCATACTTCCTCATCTTGGTTTCGAGCAGTTCACGGACTGACGGGATTTCCGACCATTCGCGGGTGCCGTCTCCCTGCACGAGCTTGAAGTCTATTTCCTCCATTATCTCGTGGAAGCAGGAGCCTGTTTTCTCGTTGCTGGGAAGGCGAGGCTCTTCAGCGGATTCTTTTTCGGGTGGTGCCACGGCATTTTGACCTGTTTCCATTTCGTCCGTTCCGCCCTTGACGCCTGTGGTGATGCCGTGTATCCGTTTGTGTTGTCCCAGGCTTGAATAACTCATGATGCCCCAGTTTTTCGGCACCTCGAATTCCTTGCGTAATTCGCAAGTCTTGAATTTCCGGGCAAGCCCCGTTGGTGGTTCATATCTTGTCGGATTTGCCGCAGAATATTCCAGTTCGCCCTTGTCGAAGGGAAAAACCTGGATGCTTTCGAATTTGGGTGGCTCATCTCCCACCGATGGATTATTGTCGTCGATGAAAACTGTGCCCCTCTGATTTTTCTTCAGCAGATAGTTCAACGCGGTCTTAGCGCTGTCCCCCGAGAAGTTTCCATAGAGCAGGCAGCAGAAATGTTCTGCGCGTGTCGCAGCCACATAGGCCACTCTCAGCAGTTCCCCCAGCGCCTCTTTCTGTCCCTGGTGCCTATGCATGTCCTTTGCGACACCCAGAGGAAGAATCAGCAGCGTTTTTTTCGTTTTTGCCCCTTCCTTGACATGGCATGTCCAGTCAGTTTTTTTTCTGGGATTCTTGTCCAGGCTGAAGTTTGCCCCCCAGAGTAGTGGACAAAAGACGAGTGGGAACTGCAATCCCTTGCTTTTATGTATGGTCATTATCCTGATGGCCTCGAGATCTGTTTCCAGTCTTGTCTCATAGGCATCCGGATTGTCATTTTCCTGGGATGAGCCATTGATCATCTGCTGCAGCCATATAAGCAGGAGGGCGGGAGAAAGGCTCTGTTTTCTCTCTGTCAGGTGCAGGAGCTCCGTCAGATGTCTCATGTCAACGATATTGCGCTCTCTGTTGTCCAGTCCATCCAGGGCAGGGGTGGCATCGGCCAGATTCTCAATTCCTCTTTTACGCGGGTTTCCCTCAATCCAGTCTTTTCCTTTCTCCTCGATGCGATCCGGGTGCAGATTTTCCAGCATTGTCAGAGCGGACAGCATCGGCATGACGCCTTTTTTCTCCCAGTCGGCGCGGTATTCCTTGAAGTGGTCAGCCCAGAATGCCAGCCGATCCGCGTGGTCTCCGGAAGCATCATCGACATCGGCTAAATTGGTCAGCATCTTTTCTGGAAAACTAAAAAATGTGCCGGCCAGGGCAGTTTTAAGATATTGCGTGTTTCCCGGATTCTGTATGGCCCGCAGGAGGAAGTAAATCTCACGTGCCATTTCTGAATCGAATACGTTCCCGGAATTGGATATTACCGCGTTGAGTCCGCGTCGCTTGAGTGCCGTCCGCATCTGGACTGCCTGGTTGTTTATCGGAACCAATATTGCGATATCCCTTGGTCTGATCTCTTCTGTTTTTTTTGCCTCTCCATTCTCGCCACCAGTCTCCCATCTGCAATCCTTCAACGACTTCACAATGCGGTCAGCCGTCCATTCGATAATATTTTCACTGACATTAGTCTTGGAAATCCCTTTTTTCTCGTCATCCCGGATCCAGTCCAGCTGAAAGGGATTTTGTTTTTCTCCTGGTGGCAGGATCAGTGTGCGGCCAAGTGTCTTGGCGGCTTTTACCCCGGCGTAGGGAATTTTTTCCTCCAGAAAAGGATTTTCTCCGCTGAACAGTTCATTGACTCCGTCCAGAAGCGCCTGCGCGGAACGGAAGTTGTTTGTAAGCGTCCTCTCTTCAGTGTTCTTGCCAGTTTTAGTCGCAAGATATGAAAATATGTCCGCAGATCGGAATCTGTAGATTGACTGTTTTGGATCGCCGATCATCACGAAGAGAGAGTCCCTATGCCTGAAAATCGTCTCGAATATTTCGCTCTGCACCGGATCTGTGTCCTGGAATTCGTCTATCATTGCCGCCTTGTAACGGTTTCTCAGGCGTCTGGCCAAGTCGCATTCGGGTGCGGGTTGGTTGCCGTCCTTGTCCCGCAGCGCCGACCTCAGATCCAGCAGCATGTCATCGTATGACTGCAGGTGCAACGCGAGTTTGCGGGTTTTCAGTTCACCGGGCAGGAATTTGCGGAGTGCGCACTTGACGAGCGTCAGCGGCAATTCGATGCAGGCATTTCTGGCAGATTTGAATTCAAGATTATTTTTTGTGTTTGCGGTGCTGCAAGGCATTTCATTTATCAGAGTATATTTATTTTCAAAAGTAAGTTCCCGATTGCCACGAAGCTTTAAAGTTATGTTTTTATCTTCGGATTCCCTCCAGTTGTCCACATTTTCCAGTTTGCTCAAGGCTTCTGTCAGAATTTGATCAAAAAGATCCTGAAGCACTTTGTCGCCAATCTCAATATTGTCATATTCTGGCGGCAATTGGGTGACCAGTTTCAAGTCTGGCTTTGCCGCAACCAGGCTGGCAAAACCGAGAAGTTTATCCGGGACGCATCTGCAAATCGCGAGGGCGGTGGCGAATATTTCGTTTTTCCCGTAGAAGTTCCTGCGCCAGAAATCTGCGACAATATCCATGAGGATCTCGTCCTGGTTTTCAATCAGTTCCAGATCGAAGGATATCCTGCTTTCGAAGGCATTTTCGTTGAGCATCCTGCTGCAGAATCCGTGGATAGTGAAGATGGCGGCCTCGTCAAATGAGAGCAGTGCCACTCGCAGGCGGCGTCGAAGTTCGCCATCCGGGAGCGTGTTTTTTACCTGATCGAGAATAGCATTTAATGTCTTGTCTTTTATTTTATTGCCATCGAGCGC
>CAIQLG010000267.1 GCA_903872565.1 uncultured Lentisphaerota bacterium
CAGAAAATTCCTGTTTCCGTCTCGTTCCCTTATTTCCTTGCGCATAAAATCTACGCACGCATTTTTCAATATGGAATAAAGCCATGGGGCAAAGGGCTTGCGGGAGTCGTAACTGTCAACTTTTCTTACGGCTCTGATGAATGTTTCCTGAACCATATCTTCGGCGGCGCTCTTGTTGAAAAGTCTGATTCTGGCCAGGGCAAGGGCTGAACTGTAATGCCTTGCCATCAGTACCGTAAAATATTTTTCATCCAACGTCTTCTTGAAGTTCTCAAAAAGAAACTCGTCAGAAAAGTCATTCAGGTTGTTTTCATCGAATTTCATGAAAATTGCAATTATTTTTAAATTGGATGTCCCCAAACCGGGCTGTAATTCGTAAAATTAATAAAGCAAGCAAAGTCCGTAAAGATGTGAAGTGTAAGTTAATGTAAGTTTGTTATTTTAAAAATCAAATCTTTTTGCTTTTTTGCTTTAAGGATAATGATGGAGAAAATGGAGCCAAGGAAGATGGCTTGTTTAAGTAATTAGAAAAAAGGAAGGAAGATATGAAGGTTAAAAAAGTCGGGTTCACATTGGTGGAACTTCTCGTTGTCATCGCAATAATAGGGGTTCTTATGTCTATGATATTGCCAGCCTTGTCGAAATCCAGGCAAAAAGCCAAGCAGACATTGTGTGCAAGCATGCTGAGGCAATATGCTCTTGCGACACAGTACTATGTTAATGAGTGGAAATATTATCCTGACGTCCAGGCCTATCTCCGGGAGGAAACAGGATTTCTAGGTTATTTTGACAAGGATAAGGAAGTCTGGCCGGAGAGAGTTGTAAGGTGTCCTGGAGACGAGAAGACTGAAGAGCTAGGAAGGCTTGGAAGTTGCGTTCAGGGAACCGTGTCTGTGAAAGTGAGTATTGGGCTCAACGGGAATAATTGTTCAGATACAATTAGCTGGCGTTCAACCGGGCCCGTCGCCCAATGGTTGAGGCCTGAGGATCTGAAGGGGGCGATGCCCAACAAGGTAAGCATGTGGATGGATTACCAGTTTCAATTGCCATACATCAATGGAGAGGGGAATCCGTTGACCGCACCGGTCATGAAAAATGCCACTGCTGGCATTCTCGGCAGATATGCCTTTAGGCACAACAACGCAATGAATACGACATTCCTTGATGGGCATGTCGGGTTCATCCGGCTTTTGCTAAGTACAGTGAACTATGGGCATGATTTTGCCCCGGGCACCAGTTGGACGGCAGGCAAACTGCCCAATCATGTACTTCTCCCTTTCGGGGCACGCCCGGCAAATGCAAGTATGTACCCTAATGGGTTTTTGGCATCCCCTGATGTTACTTTCGAGTAAGATAAATACATGGTGTCAACTTAGGAGAGATTCCAATGAGACCAAGTGAGATTAAAATCAAGATAGAAGAAGCTAAAAAGAAAAAGCAGAAGCTTGAGGCGGAAAAACAGGAGAAGGAAAAAAGGAATTTGATCGGCAGAATCGCGGGAGAACGGCAGGACAAGCTGATTCAGAAGAAAAAGACTGTGTCCTTCGATAAAAAAAAGAAATTACTTTTAGGGGTGGCAAGTTCAGGAATTGCCGCCTCAGTCATCATAGCATCCCTGGTCTATATCGGTTCATTTTACATGAACAGAGGGAAGTACATTGTTGCAGGAGACAAAAACCGGGCTGACAGCGTAATTTTGCAAGATTCCAGCACGGAATTTTGTGAAGTGGACAGATATCTCAAAAATGTCGTATCTGAAAATGGAGAGACGGATAAATCCTTGTATGGGAAATTTTGGAGCGAAAAGACAGCACCTGTACTCAGGACTGAGTGTATCAAGGCTCTGGCCTTCATAAGGAACAGGGATTTCAAGATTTCATCTGTCCAACTCGACAGGAGTTCCGGATACTATTATGTGATGTGCGATTTCAATGATAAAGGGAGCTACTATTTCACCATTGAAAAACAGGATGATGATTTCCTTCTTGTATCAGTGGATTTTTTTTCATGACATAACATTTCCAAAAAAAGGATAAACGTAATGGATAAGAATGAACTGCCTGTCAGTATTGAAAAAGTCAGCAAGCGATTCCGCCAGGGAGCTTCCTATGTCGATGCGTTGAACGAAGTTTCCCTGAATGTGTCCAAGGGGGATTTTACTGCCGTGATGGGGGCGAGCGGATCCGGCAAGAGCACTCTTCTGCATCTCATCGCCGGACTGACCAGCCCGGATTCAGGTTCTATCTATGTGAATGGCGAGGATTTGACGAAAATGTCGGACAAGAGACGTACCATGTTCCGCCGCAGGCACATTGGACTTGTCTTCCAGTCTTTCAATCTTATTCCGACTCTCACGGCCGAGGAGAACATCCTCCTGCCCGCAATGTCCGACGGACGCATGAAGGAGGTAAAATTATCATTTCTGAACCTTGTCTCCAGGCTTGGCCTCGAGAAGAGAATAGGGCACAGGCCGGATGCGATGAGCGGAGGCGAACAGCAGAGAGCGGCAGTGGCGAGGGCACTTGTCAACCAGCCTTCGATAGTTCTTGCCGACGAGCCGACCGGCAGTCTCGATTCCGTGAATGGACAGAACCTCTGCAAGCTGTTGAGGGAATTGTCGGACAATGATGGCAGGACAATCATTCTTGTCACGCACGAGCCTTCTGTTGCAATATGGGCGAAGAAAATAATGGTATTGAAGGATGGCAGATTCATTGACAGCTTCGACACGGTGAAATTCAAGGATTCGCATTCTCTCGCGGCGCATTACCAGTCGATTGTAGAAAGCAGAATTCCCACGGAGATTGCCGTATGAAGCTTGAATTGAAGATAATGCTTGCCGGCATCAGACGGCATCCGATGCGGATTATTTTCACATCTCTCGCGATGATCGCATCGTCTTGCGTAGTCGTCTGGGTTGTAAGTGGTTATGACGCCATGGTTTCGCAATTCCATGAATCTGCCCAGAAGAGCCTTGGTCGCTATGAGATGGTTGTTGTGCCAGAGTCCTGGAAGCTTCCGGAACTTGATCCTGCCATTCTGGCGGAACTTGGGCGCGATCCCGTCGTTCAGGAGATTGATCATGTAATGCAGTGCAAGGCGACAATCACCAGGGGAGATGGCTTTGCCGGCGACATGATGCTCGGTCCTCCAGGCGGCTCACCCGGTGGACGGACGCCCGGCGGACCTCCGGGAACTGGTGGGCGTGGAGGCCGCGGTGGTCCCCCTGGAAATGGTGACTCGGGGAAACAGAATGCCTCTCCGACTTCGAAAGGGGCAAATCCCAAAAGAAGTCAGACGGATGGTTTTGGCGGCCCTCCAGGAGGAGCTGATGGGGTTGGTCTGGGTGGAGGCTCAAGAGGGGAAAAGAGCCCTGATGGCGTTTCTGTACCGGGAAATCGGAGTTCTCAGGAGCCTGAGCCGTACCAGCCAAGCGGTTCTGCTCCCGCCCAGCCTGGCGCTCCATCTCCGATGAGAATGATGATGATGTTTGGCAGTCCCATTCTTGTGGGATCTGGCGCAAAAGAGCCTCCCAATACGATGAAATCCGGAATGTGGATCAATGCAGGCAAAAGTGCTGACATGAATGCCGTAGTCAGTTCTGGAGTGGCCGATCGCCTGAAAATTGATCTTGGTGGTGAGCTCCTTGTGAAGTCGGATGCGGGTGAATTTAGATTGAAGGTCGCTGGAATTGTGGCGCAGGCTCCAATGCAGGCGGATTTGAATCCGGGCCGCATGGGTGCGCCAGGCTCCGTTCCCCGCGGCCCTGCCGCGATGGCGGTATATGTGCCTGTGAAATTGGCGGAAAAGATCAGCGGGCTTCCAGAGAAAATATCCATTATAAACATCATATTGAAAAAAGATTCCGATGCTATCGCATTCCGAGACAGGTGGAAGAAACTGCTGTCTGATCGACAGCCGAAGGCTGAGATATACAGTGTCAAGGATGTGGAAAGCGCTCTCGAGCAGAACCGCATGGCGGCAAGCGCCCGGATGCAGGCATATTCCGCAACGGGGATGTCGCTGATGGCCGCGCTATTTATCATTTTCACGACATTGAGCATGGGGGTGAATGAGCGCATAAGGCAGTTCGCGATTCTTCGTGCCATCGCTCTGACTCGCGGACAGATCGCCCTCATGATCGCAATGGAAAGCCTGGTGATGGGCTTTATTGGATGGTGTGGCGGGCTGGCGGCAGGCTGGGGCCTGCTGAAAGTCATTAGCAAAGCCCACCCCGACTTGTTCCAGAATGGCGCATCCCTGGGAAGCTGGTGCATCTGGCTTACCGGGGCAAGTGCTTTCGGAGGGGCTCTTGCGGCATCCATAATTCCTGCGTGGAGGGCGACAACAATCAGCCCTATGGATGCATTTAGCCCGCCTTCCACATTCCACAGGTTCAGACTTTCTCTCGTCGCAATTGTGGCAGGCATCATACTTGTCATCGTCAATCCTCTGCTTGTTTTCGTCGTTCCAATGCCGGATGGAGCCCGTTATTTCATGCACGCCGCCATAGGATGTACCTGCATGGGGCTGGGTTTTCTCCTGCTAATGCCTTTAACGATGATGGCTGTGGAGAAAATCTTCTGTCCTCTCATCTCACGACTCCTCCTGATAGATCCGCGCCTTCTCAAATCACAGCTTACTGGCAACATGTGGAGGACCCTGGGGACCACGGTTTCGCTTTCAATCGGCCTGGGGCTCTTCATCGCGACAGTCACTTGGGGCTACTCGATGCTGCAGCCTTTTGTGCCAGGGGACTGGGTGCCGGACATGCTTTTCTCGTTCCAGAGAGGTGCCATTCTTGATTTTGAAGTTGACAATATCCGTCTGATCAAGGGGATACGTGCCAAGGAGTGTATTCCTCTTGCGGTAGATCAACCTACCCTGGCCAATGACATCACAGGCAGTGAGCAACGCAACTCCGTAATCAAGCAGGACAATGTGATAATGATAGGGCTCGATCCACAGGTGGCCTTCGGAGGTGCATCGCCAGTTCTTCGTCCAAAATTTGTCAATGGCTCTTCCGCCGAGGCGATAGAAAAACTCAAACAGGGACGCTATTGCATTGTTCCGGATCATTTTCTGAAGGCCACAGGATTGAAAATCGGCGACAGTTTCAAGATGATTCCGCCCGAGGCGCCAGAGACACAGGTAGAATATACCATTGCTGCCGCTGTCGCTTTGCCAGGATGGCACTGGATGACCAAGTTCTCGGGGCTCCGCCGCCGAAGTGGCAGATCTGCCGCGATGGTATTTGCAAATTTCGAGACGGTACGCAAGGATTTCAAACTGGAAAAAGTCAACTTTGTCTGGATGAACCTGGAGAAGGGCGCCATTATAGATGATATTGGAAGCGAGGCACAGGAAGTCGCCGATCGTAACTTGGGAGAACAACAGCCGGTCAATGCGCAGGGCATGTGGGGAATGGGTGCTAAAATGTTCGGGAAATCTCTGAGAATCTCCACTCGGGATGATGTGCGGGATCGGATAGGCACTCGCGCCGACGGCATGATCTGGGGTATGTGCCAGATCCCCTTGATAACACTGCTGATAGCATCGCTTGCCGTCATCAACACTGTCATGGCGTCCGTAAGGGCTCGCCGCTGGGAGATGGGAGTCCTTAGATCGGTCGGGATAACCAGGTTCGGCCTTGTCCGCCTCATCATTGCGGAGTCGATTCTGATAGGAATTGTAGCCTGTATTATAAGTGTCAGTTTCGGTGTCATGGCTGGCTGTTGCGGAACAGGAATATCGCAGTATGTGAGCTTTTTCGGCGGCCTTGATACGCCACTTGTGATGCCTTGGGCGAAAATCTTCTTCGGAATCGGAGTGACACTTCTGATCTGCCTTATGGCGGCGCTTTGGCCAGCTATCGCAACAGGTCGGCAGGAAATACTCAGGCTACTTGCCGAAGGCAGGGGAAACATGTGATATTTATTTTAAATAAAAAAATGTAATGCGTCAGCATTTGGTGGTGGAGGGCCACGACAGAGCGCGTCCCTCCAAAAATGCCATTTGCAGGACAAGACTGACACGTCACAAAAAAATAAGGAGAATAAAGAATGAAAGATTTCAGATTAGGAAAAGTCGTCAGCATCATTGTTCTCTCGGGAATTCTCTGCACAAGCGGATTTTCGGAGGGAGACGGAGACGCACAGAAGAAGCCTGCATCTGCGAACAAACTGGACGAGAAAATTGCAAAGGATGCCAAGGACTCCGTCCAGAAAGCTGTGAATTTTTTCACGGACAAACAGAAACCGGACGGCTCGTGGTGCGAACATCCCGGAATAACAGGCCTTGTCTGTATGGCTCTCCAGGGCAGTGGAACAACAGAAAATATTGGAATCAGGAAGGACTCGCTCGCGAAGGGCAGAAAGTATATTCTCTACTTTGTCCAGAAGGACGGCTCTATATGGATGTCCGGGAAAGAAAGGGAATATCCGATATATACGACTTCAATCTGCCTTGCGACTCTCGCAGTTCTGGGAAATCCAGCGGACGAGGAAGTGATGAGAAATGCGAGAAAATTCCTCCTGGGGTCACAATTGACGCCTGACAACAAGGAAAATCCCACACCCGAGGACAGCGATTTGTACGGCGGGTTCTCATATGGCACCAAGGGCCCGTTACATGCAGATCTTTCAAACACACAATGGGCGCTCGAGGCAATTTATCTTACCGATTATCTTGACAGGGAGCCGAAATCCAAGAATCCTGAAGATGCGAAAAAAGCAGACCTCGCCTGGAAGAACGCATTGAAATTCATCAGCAAGCTGCAAAACCTTCCGGAATCCAACGACGAGGCCTGGGTCATCAAGGATTTAAATGACCCCCAGCGTGGTGGATTCGTATATGTGTCTCCTGATCTGATGGGACCAGGAAAAGACGGGGAAAAACAAACTCTGCGCACCTATGGAAGCATGACTTATGCCGGACTGAAAAGCATGATTTATGCAAAAGTCGATAAGAACGATTCCAGAGTCAAAGCTGCCATCGAGTGGGCGAAAAAGAACTACACCCTGGACGAGAATCCCGGAATGGGAGACGGTGGTCTTTACTATTATCTTCAGACTTTAGCGAAGGCGCATTCCATCTTCGCGGAAGATAAAGTTGTCACTCCCGACGGCAAGGAACACTTCTGGAGAGCGGACCTGATCAAGAAGCTCATCAGCCTACAGAAACCCAATGGTTCGTGGAATAACGAAAACGGCAGATGGATGGAGTCCATTCCGGAACTTGTGACATCCTATGCACTGCTTGCGATGGAATCCGCTCTCAACACGGATTCAAAGAAATAAAATTTAAATGGACAGATTTCTATTTTGAGATAATAGTGGTAGACTTATGAGAATAACAATTTCAACAATAAAAAAGGAGTAATGAAAATGCGCACTGCAATTCTAATCGCCGCTCTCGTGGCCGTCTGCAACGTCGGATTTGCCGCCGATCCTGCACAAGGAACACCCCTGACTGTTTCTGTTGACAAAAAACCTGCACTTGTCATGACGCTTCCAGACAAGTGGACTTCCAAAGACTCGGAAGAGAAGACAATTCTTATTCCGGAAAAAAAATATCCGCACATACAGTTGTGGAATGTCAAGGATGCTAAGACTGTCGAGGATGCAAAATCCAAGATCGCCGACATAATCAAGTCCGAGGTCACTGAATTCAAGGTCACAGAGAGCAAGGATATCACTGTGGCGGGCTCTAAAGGCTGTGATATTGTCGGAAAAGGCGCCGAGGCCGATGATGGCGATAATTCAAATGCGGAAGTCTTCCTGTTTGCCGTAGGCGGAAAAATTTTTGTCCTATGTGTCCACGGCGAGGGAGATGAGGCGGCAAAACAGAAATCGAATGTCATGCAGATTCTCGGCACTGTTAAACCGGCTGGAAAATAACGTCTCCAGAATCTTTCCACATTTTTTTGAAACCTTGTCATATATTTCATCTTTAAAAGCGATTAATATCCAGATACGGATGAAAACAAGAACATTCGTGGCAAGTTATGGTAAAATTCAAAAAAAGGTGGTCAAGATGAAAAAAAGCATTATGGTGGCAATCGTCGCGGTGGTCTCGGCAACATCGTGGGCTCAGTTCCAAGGTCCTCCGGAGGGTGGCGCCGGAGGAGAGTTTAAAAACAAGGGCGGAATGCCTCCTAGTGTCGGAATGGCGCCTCCTATGGAGCAGCGTGGCGGCGGGCTCAGGGATGATTTTTTCCCTCCAGAATTGATTATGCAGAACCAGCAGTCCATAGGATTGGCCGATGAACAGAAGACTGCGATACGGGAGGTAATGAAAAAATCAGTGTCGGAGTTTACAGACCTGCAATGGCAGGAAAGCTCCGAGCAGGAGGCAATGTCCTCGATGCTCAAGGGAGATAAGATTGACGAGACAAAAACTCTGGCACAGCTCGACAAACTGCTTGCGATTGAAAATCAGATCAAGAAGCTGCACATGGGGACAATGATCAAGGTCCTCAATACCCTTACGCCCGAACAGAAGACAAAATTGAAAAGTCTGAAGAATTCGATGGGGATGAGGCCCGGAGAGAATCAAGGCCATCGTCAGGGTTCCATGGAGGGCAGGGGAGGGAAAAGTTCCATGCCGCCCCCTAATCCTTCACTTGAGAAATAGACTAGGAGATAATGAAATGTTCGCAACAATAACAAAGAGAAGCCTAGACAAAGAGTTGAATCCGAATTTTACTCTTGTCGAGCTTCTCGTTGTGATTGCGATCATTTCTCTGCTTATGGGAATGCTCATTCCCGCTCTCTCGGCCGCTAAGAGGAAATCTCTGGCGACCAAGTGCGCGGGCAATCTTTCAGGCCTCGGGACGGCAGTGCAGGTCTATCTTGGCGACTACAACGAGGTGATGCCGGAAGTCGCCGAAATGCCATCCCTCGGACTCAACACTTTTCCAAGGCTCTGCGATGTTTTTGAACCTTTTGTCAAAACAAAACAGATTTTCCTTTGTCCATCAGATCCTGAAGGAAAATATTACACTTCCGAGGGATGCAGTTACGAATATAATACGCATCTGGGAGGCCGGAAGATAAGCGATGACATGCTTTACAAGGAACTTGGAATTTCAAAAACATTTGTAATGTACGACTATGATAACTTCCACGGAAAATCTGGAAAACCGGGGGCAAGGAACTATCTCTTTGCCGATGGCCATGTGGGGGATCTTGCGGATGATTAGGAAATTGAACATAATTGCTTTTATCATGATAGTCTCAGTCTGGACTGCCGTGGCCGTCCATTCATACACATATGATCCCGCGGAAAGGCTTGCCGTCATCCCCGGAATTTCAGATGCCACGAGGAAGATGGTGTCTGGCGATTTCAGCAAGATGAGTGCCGAAGAAAGAAAAAAGATTGTCATGGACATGGGGAAAAATGGAAAGGAAATGCATGATGTCATGGAGTCGAAAGCCATTCCTGAGGACCTCAAGAAGAATATCCGTGAGAATCTTCATTTGATCTTTAAGGATCAAATGATGAAACGTGTGGACGAATATCTCAGCCTTCCACTGAGCGAACGGGATGCCTATCTTGAAAAGATGATGGCCGAGATGAGACCTCCGATGGGGGGACCTCCTCCCGGGGATCGTCCTCCACCTGGCAATGGAAAAGGAGCAAGAAAAGGCCCGAGCCTGTCCATGATCAAGGAGCATATTGAAAGCAGCACTCCGGAAGAGAGAGCTAAAATGGAAGAATTCCACAGGCAGATGCGCGCAAAGATGGGACCCCCTCCCAAGAATTGATTCTCTGCCAATCCTTACAAGTGCTTCATTGGGAATGCCATCGCCCACTCCTTTGAACCAATAGTCCCACCGGCGTTGAGCGGATTTCCCTACAATCATTTCCGTGCAATGCTCTTATGTCCAAGGTAAAGCGGACATTCCTGTCCGCTTGCAAACAGACGGGAATGTCTGTTTTACTTTGTTGCAGAAAAAATATTGCGCCCATGTACCCACCCTAAAACTTAACGCCTACTAATTTCAGATTTCCTGACCCGCCACTAAGCATGGCGTGAAATTAGTGGAAAATGAGGATGTCGCAATTCCATGGGTTCCGCAAGGAAATATGAATCGGAAATTCCTCTTGCGTCGGAATACCTGTTTCCCACGAATCAGGAGTTATGAATTTAAAAAACAAAAATAATATAATATCTCTATTGACTATTTTAAATAAGCATTTAACTTAAACAATAGATACATATGAACTGAGAGGAGAAACAGATGAGGAATAAGAGAAGCGATGGGATGGAGACCCGCCAGAAATTGCTTGATTCGGCAGTTGGAATCTTTGCCGTCAACGGATATCGCGATACGACTGTGTCGGAAATATGCAAGTCGGCAGGAACTAATGTCGCAGCCGTGAATTATTATTTTGGCAGCAAAGAGGAACTTTATGCCGAATCCTGGCGTCATGCATTTGAAAAAAGCATCAAACTGCATCCGCCTGATGGAGGCGTTCCTGCGACGGCATCGCCCGAAGATCGTTTCCGCGGCCATATATCTTCTGTAATGCGGAGGATAATGGATACTGAAAGCCGTGACTTCGACATCGTCAACAAGGAGATGGCCAACCCCACGGGACTGCTTAACGAGGTTATGAGGAAATGCCTTGAGCCCCTGAGAAAGGGAACGATTCAAATGGTACGTGCACTTCTTGGCGACGACGCCTGTGATGCCGATGTCCATCTCTGTGAGATGAGCATTATGGGACAGTGCTTCAATCCAATGATAATGCACAGGCGGCATAGTGATGCTTTTTTTCGCGGACATAAACCCGAATTCCCTGATCTGGATATTGAGACAGTTGCCACACATGTCGTCAGATTCAGCCTGGCTGGAATGGAAAAAATCCGCAGACTACGGCTTGAAAAAGGAGCATGTGGGCACGGAAGAAAGAGGCAACATGGCAAAAAGACCATATAAATTCATCTTTCTTGTAATTCCCGCGCTTGTTGTTGCGGCGGTTTTTACATTCTATGCCAACTTTTCGCGCGGTGAGCCAGTTCATGCGAAACCAGTTTCTGAGTATAGTCCTGTTCAAGTCAAGGTGGCGCTCGTCGAGGGGAAAGATGTCCCGAGATATCTGCTGTTGACCGGCGAGCTGCAGGCGGAAAAGGAATCTTCCGTGGCGACAGACGCATCTGGAATAGTCGTAGCCGTATCTATTGAGCGTGGCATGGCTGTAAAAAAAGGGGATGTGCTTGCCTCTCTGGATGACAGAGAGGCGGTATTGGCCGTGCGGGAAGCGGAGGCAAATCTTAATTCGGCCAGAAGCGATTATGAACATGTGCAGAAGGATCTGAAACGCAATGAACAGCTTGCGAAGGTGAAAGTGATTTCCGATTCCAGCTTGCAGAACGCCGAGGCGGACAATGACATGAAGGCCGCCGCCCTCTCGGTTGCTGAAATTCATCTGGATATTGCGAAAAAAAAACTGAAAGACTGTGCTGTATCCGCACCATTTTCCGGATTTGTGGCGGAACGGAAGGTGCAGATTGGCGAATACCTCCAAGTTGGCACTGTCGTTGCCCGTCTTGTGGAGGTAGATCCCCTGCGTCTTTCGCTGAATCTGCCTGAAACGACGGTCGGCAGCATTTATTCGGGACAGGAAGTTTCCTTCACCGTCGGGGCATATCCCGACAGGTTTTTTTCAGGCAAGGTTAAATATGTTGGTGCCGCGGTGCGGGAAAATTCCCGCGATATTGTCATCGAAGCCGAAATTGGCAATTCCGACAAGCTGCTGAAACCCGGCATGTTCGCCTCTGCAAAACTTGAGATGGCTCCCGTCAACAGCACGGTTGTGCCGGGGAATGCACTCAGGACCGACGGAAAAAGTTCCAGTGTGTTCGTGGTGGAGAACGGGCGCATAGTGGAAAAGCTGGTTGAACTCGGAGTATCCACATGTTCCTATGTGGAGGTCCGCGAAGGTCTGAAACAAGGTGAAAAGATCGTACTGAATCCGGATGGAAATTTGAAGGATGGCACAGCGGTCCTTCCATGTAATTGAAAGGATGACCCCATGCAGTGGCTTGCTGCTATATGCGTAAGAAGACCGGTTTTCGCCACGGTCATAATATTGCTGTTCGTAGTGGTGGGGATTGCCGGATACACCAATCTTTCCGTGGACAGGTTTCCGAAGGTTGATACGCCGATGGTGACCGTTACAACCACTCTTGAAGGGGCTTCTCCAACCGAGATTGAGACAGAGATAACCGACAAGATAGAGGAGGCCGTCAACACTATCAGTGGCATAGACGACCTGAGTTCCACTTCCAGCGAGGGCATATCCGTGGTAAGCATCTCGTTCGTACTTGAAAAAGATACTGATATAGCCGCACAGGAGGTGCGCGACCGGATCAACCGCATTTTGGGCGAACTGCCCAAAGACACGGAACAGCCTAAGATCGAGAAGATGGATCCGGATTCCGCCCCCATCATGTCATTGTCCCTGGTTTCTGGACGACCAATACGCGAAATAACCGAATACGGCGACAAGGTGCTGCGCCGCCAGTTGGAGAATATTTCCGGAGTAGGGCAGGTTACGCTCCTCGGAGGCAGGAAACGCCAGATCAATGTATGGCTTGATCCGGTGCGGCTGCAGTCCTACGATCTGACCGCCATTGATGTCCAACAGGCTTTTGCCAGGCAGAATGTCCAGATTCCAGGAGGTTCCGTTAAAAGTGCAATGTCTGATCGCAGTCTGCGTGTGATAGGAAAGGCGCAGTCGATCGAAGACATATGCCGTCTGATCGTCAAGACACAGGGGGGCGGTCTGATAAGGGTCTCGGATGTTGCCAGAGTGGAGGACGGAGAGGCGGAAGAGGATTCCATAGCGCGTAAAAGCGGAGTCAATACGGTAGTCCTTTCAATCAGGCGCCAGTCAGGGGCGAATATTATTGATGTTGCGGAATCGGTGAAAAGCCGTCTTGTTGATATCCAGAAGCACATGCCTGAAGGATATCGCATAGAAGTTGTAAGGAACAACTCGTTGGTGATCAGGACAAGCACCGGGATTGTCAAAGAACATCTGGTGCTTGGTGCCGTGCTGGCGGCGCTGGTCGTGATGGTGTTCCTGGGAAACAGCCGAGCCACTATCATTTCGGCGATATCAATACCCTGTTCAATAATCTCGACTTTCGGCATCATGTGGATTGCAGGACAGACCATAAATGAAATCAGCCTCGTGGCCCTTGCCCTCGTAGTAGGTATAGTGATTGACGACACCATCATAGTGGTCGAGAATATCTTCAAGCATATTGAGGAACATGGAGAGGAACCGTTCAGTGCTGCGGTAAGTGGCACGAAGGAGATTGGCCTTGCTGTAATGGCAACCACATTGTCCCTGCTTTCTGTATTCCTCCCTGTCGCCTTCCTCGGAGGCATGATTGGGAAATTCCTCAGGAGTTTCGGTCTGACAATGTCATTTGCGATTGCGATTTCACTCCTGATAAGCTTCACGCTTGCGCCCGCCCTTGCGGCCCGCCTTTTCAAAGCTGGCGGAGGAAACTGGCTGGACCGGAGGCTGGAAGGTTTCGTGAATTTGTTCTACAGGCCATTGGAAAACTCCTACATCTGGCTGCTCGGGCATGCCTTGAACCATAGATGGGGCGTGGTGCTGACGGCAGTGCTGGCAGTCGCCTCCTGCGCACCGATGCTGGGCATTATCGGCAAGGACTTTATGCCGGCCAACGAGGAGGCGCAGTTTTCAATCAGCATCCGCGCTCCGGAAGGGACGAGCCTCGCTTCAACAGGTCTCATTGCCGAAAGGGTGTCCAGGGAAATCCGTCTCATGAAAGAAGTGGAATATACTCTCCTGACCATCGGCGATGACAGCCAGGACACCCCGAACCTTGCAAGCATATATGTCCGCCTTGTCGATCCATCGGAACGCAAGGAGACACAGACGCAGATTATGGACAAGGTGCGCAAATGGATCCTGCCGAAGCTGCCTTCGGATCTCCGCGCGAGCGTACAGGAAGTGTCCCCTTTCGGCGGAAGCGGCGGAGGACCGCAGGGAGTCCAGTACGTTATTTCAGGTCCTTCCATGGAAGTTCTTTCAAAGGTGTCTTCCGATGTGTTGTCGGAGATGAGGAAGCTGCCCGGAGTAAAGGATGCCGATTCAAACCTGAATCCTGGGAAACCGGAAATAACCGTCACAGTCGATCGGAGCAAGGCGGGACAGATGGGTATCAATATCTCCGACCTGTCAAACACCCTCCGGCTGCTCGTGGGAGGCCTGCAGGTTTCAACATACGATGAAAACGGTGAACAGTACGATATCCGCCTCCGTGCCGAGGAGAAATACAGGAACGACAAGCAGGCGCTGGGCATGCTTTCTGTGCCTGCGTCAAACACGCCCCCTGTCCCCCTGATGAACATTGTCCGCCTAGGTTCGCAGGAGGGACCTGCCCAGATAAACAGGCTAAACCGCAAAAGGCAGGTCACACTGTCGGCCAACATATCGTCTGGAGCTGGCGTGAGCCAGCAGAATATCCTGGACAGCATTGAGAAAATTGTGAAGAAACATGATCTCCCATCGGACTATTATTTCGGCCCGACGTCCATGTCCAAGGAGATGAGCAAGACTACGTCCCGTTTCATCACTGCGCTGGGTCTCGCCCTTATCTTCATGTACCTGATACTGGCAGCCCAGTTCGAGTCGTGGCTGCATCCTTTTACGATACTTCTGACGATTCCGATGACCCTGCCGTTTGCCCTATTTTCCCTCCTGATTTTCGGACAGTCGCTCAATATCTTTTCAGCCCTTGGCCTGTTTGTGCTGTTCGGAGTGGTGAAGAAGAATGGAATTCTTCAAATTGACCACACAAATCAGCTTAGGGAAAAAGGGATGCCGCGAAGAGATGCAATACTCATAGCCAACAAGGATAGACTGCGTCCCATACTCATGACCACTGCGGCATTTGTCGCTGGAATGATTCCGATGGTGACAGCCAGGGGGATTGGAAGCGCATTCCATAACGCAACTGCCGGAATCGTTGTCGGAGGTCAGACATTGTCTCTCCTTCTGACCTTGGTGGCCATTCCTGTTTTCTACTCGATTTTCGACGATGTGACAGTCTGGATACGGTCCAGGTCTGAAAAACTTTTCCATCATCGTGATATAGTACACTCCAGAAACGGCGCAGGGGAGGAAGAATGCAAGTCAGAATTATAGGAATTTATTTCTTATTATCGCTAATATCCTGTCATATAAACAGGGTGCTGAGACTACTAATCCAGTAGATTAAGGAGTACAAATGGGGTTATCTACGATTGAGATGGAGAACTTTTATGAAGCTGAAATTCGATTGCAAATGGAAAATCATCATTCGGCCAGTTATGGCTGGGCTTTGAGTTGCTGTTCATACAATGAGACGGAGGCTAAAGACGTGCTTCAGAATGTATATGTAAAGGTGCTTGAGGGGCGGGCCCGATTCAAAGGACGCTCATCATTCAAGACCTGGCTCTTTGCTGTTATTCGCAATACCGCGGCGGATGAACGCCGGCGTCGCTGGCTCAGATTCATAGGTCTTGCTAAATATGCAAACGAGAGAGCGACAGACACGCAAGCTCTAGAAGATGAAGAGTTGGAGGACAAGTCGGAAATGTCAAAAAGATTGAAAATTGAACTTGCTCGTCTGTCCAGACGCCAACAGGAGGTTCTGCATCTGGTCTTCTACCAGGAAATGACCCTCGAAGCGGCCGCATCTGTCATGGGGCTGTCAATAGGATCGGCACGAACCCATTACGAGCGAGGGAAGAATAACCTTAGAAAATTCTTGACTGCAACGGAGGGTTTCAATGAAAGATGATTGGTCGGATAAAAAAATGAAGGATCTTTTTCAAGACATGCGTCTTCAAGATGCTGAAAGGGCACCGCGCTTTGAACGTCTTGCAGCAGTTCCAGATTCGCAAAAATACAATCAAGGGCATATCCCTGTCCTGCGTTATGCCATGGTGTTTCTGGCAATGATCGCACTTTGTCTGTCGGCACTGTTCTACCATATGAACTCCAATCAACCTCAACCGCAGAAAAATGAACAGGAAAAATGGACTTCTTTCTCAAACTGGCAGGCTACTACCGACAACCTGTTGACCATGTCGGGGATACAGACGGAAACCACTTTCTCGACAACCACGGATTCGTGGCTTGAAGATTCAGTCATTTCAGAGACAGAAGATTGAAATACACTACCACTTTCAGATTTCCTGTTATGTTGAGCTCAACATAACAGGAAATCTGAATCTATTCCTTAGAAACTATCCTTTTAATGTCTTTCTTATTCATCTGTCGCTTTGAAAAAAATGTTTCCAAAATCGCAGCCAAAATTATTTTGCACGAAAAACGCAAATACCTCGGACAAATCTTCCTTGTTGCATAAAGGCTGGATTTCTTCGGGCATGTACTTGGAATAGGAATATAGCCCGATGCAAATTTGAACCAAATCCATGTATTCAATTTTCTGAAATTATTTCTTAGTCCAATAATATCCCGTAGGGATGATGGTTTATAAAGCCCGGCGGTTTCAACCCCGAGAACCCAGGGACCAAATCATAATTCGTCCTGAAGGGACGGTGGAATTCAATCCCACATATTCCCTTCCCCCGTCCTTCCAGGACGGAATGTTTTTGCTTTTTTCTGTTCCCCGGATTGAAATCCGGGGCTATATGAAACCCCGCCGCATCCGCAGCGATAAAATAATTGTATTTCTAATCATCTGTGTTTATCTGTGTCATCTGTGGGGGAATAATTTTTATTTATTGAAATGGGAAATAAAACATATATTGGTAATGAGTTTCACAACAGCAACCCATTTATGGGATTTGAAATGAGAAGAATATTTTTGTCTGTAGTTGCTTTGGTTGTCCCGTTTTATGCGATGTTCACTTTTGCGGAGAATAAGAAAGACGCTGCGGTGTCTGAAAAGCCGTCCTGCGCCTTGAACGCCGCTCAAAAGGAAATAATCGCCGAGACTCTTGCGATGCGCGACATGACGATAAAAGATCTGAGCTACAAGAAAAAGATGGTCGAGGATGCATACAGGCTTCCCGTGGTTGACAGGCTCATGGAGAATCCTCTTGATTTTCCTGAAGTGGCCGACGAGATTGTTGATCCTCTGCGGAATGCCAGGAAACCTCTGGAGGTGTTTCTGAAACTCATAGAGCAATATCCCGGGGGAAAAATTGGTGATTTGCCAGCCACAGAAGGAAAAAGGATGCTTCCCAGTCCGAATCTTAAAGGCTTTCCGGATGGGCTCGATGAAGCCCTGAGAAATCTCTGGAACGCACTTCTCGACGCGAAAGAAGAAAAAAAGAAGTCCTTTTCCGAGCTTACCCCGGAGGAGTCGAAACTCCTCAAAGATGTCGTGCCAATCCTTGTCTGCGAGGAAATTCCCAGGAAGATCCAGATACCGGAGGAACTCGAGAAGAATCCCGCGAAAATCTGGGAGCTGATAAAGAAAGTCCATTACGGGAATCTGTGGAGATCTGCGGCAATATTGATGCGTGGAATTGATTTGTTCCTTGCCGAAACCGCAGGAAAGTGTGAAAATTGGAAGGGGGAACTCGTTTTTGAAAATACCGATGCCAAGTTGATCATCGCTGGAATGGGAGACGATGTCCACAAAGACAAGGCGGATCTCATCATTGATTTCGGAGGCGATGACATATACAAGGATGCGGCGACAGAATCCTGGATAGTTGACCTGGCCGGAAACGACCTCTACGAGGGCGGAAATGTCTGCATCGGAGCGGGAATCCTCGATGTTGGGCTCCTCTGGGATATGCAGGGCGACGATGTCTATCGCGCCGGCGCAATGACACAGGGATTCGGCGCCTTCGGATGCGGAATGCTCTTCGACGAAGGCGGCAACGATTTCTACAAGGCGGATCTGTATGCGCAGGGATCTTCGCGAACCTGGGGGCTCGGCCTTCTCGCCGACCGATCCGGAAACGATGTGTATGAAAGCGGTGGCCTAGTCCTTCACAAACCTCTGCTTGACAATCTTGACGTCTGCTTTTCGTTTTCCCAGGGATTTTCGATCGGATACCGGCCGGACGCCTCGGGCGGAATAGGCATCCTCTGGGACGGCGCCGGAAAAGACACATATTCCGGGGAGACATTCTGCCAGGGATCGAGCTACTGGTTTTCCCTCGGACTTCTTGTTGACGATGGAGGCAACGATAAATACAGCGCATTCTATTATTCGCAGGCATCCGCAATGCATCTTACTGCTGCGGCACTTATGGACTTGAAGGGAAATGACTTCTACGGGATAAACATCGGAGCCGCTCATGCGATAGGGCACGACTGGGGCGTAGCGATGCTTCTCGACAAGCAGGGGAACGATGTCTATGCAGCTTCAGCCAATTCGCCTGGCGCGGGAATCGCAAACGGAGTGGGAATATTCCTTGATCTGGCCGGTGATGATTACTATCTGACGGGAAAACCCGGCTGCGGAACCCCGGCAAGAGATTCCGGCAGCGTGGGACTTTTCATTGACATGGCAGGCAAGGACAGCTACAAGGAGGGGCTCAAGGACAACTCTGTGGCTTTCAATGATCAGTGGGGTATTGCGCGTGACCTCAATTCGCCTTCGGAAGAGGAGAAAAAGAGTGAGACAACAATGGACAAGAAGCACGGAAAGCCCGGCTCGCTCCCACTACCATCCGAAGAGGAAGTGCAGAAATTATATCGGGATGCGACAATCTGGGGCGTGGGATCATCTGCCGAGACTGCATGGAACGCACGGAACAAACTGGTGGAGATTGGCCTTCCCGCCGCTAAATGGATGGCCGAAAACAAGCTTGCAAAAATCAGCCTGTCCGGCCTGGACTACGACTGCCTGTTTCCGGTCTTCAAGGAGGTCGGGCCGGAGGCGAACGAGTTCCTGCGGAAGCCGCTGAAATCAGACAGTCAAGAGGAAGTGATCAATACACTTGTCCTCGCAAGGGAAATCAAGGCGGAGGTGCTTGGCGACGAAATCCTCGCACTGATGAGAAAATACAAGACTCCAAGCAGTCCCGAGGAGAAGAAGATACGAAATCTTGCTGTGCTCACAGCTGGCTCCATAAAACTGAAGAGTGCGGTGTCTGACATCATTGAAATCGCCAAGAATTCCAAGGAATCGGAACAACTTTCAATCGTTGTAGCGTTGAAGAATATTGCGGCTCCCGAGGCGGTTGATTTTCTTTTGGAAAAGCTGAACTCCCGGGAACTTCCAATCCGTGAAGCTGCAGTGGAGGCGTTGGTCAACACTGGATCACCTGCCGCCTTGGGGCTCAGAAAAACCGTGTCGGAAAATGCCGGGCAGGCCGGGAGACTTGCGATGAAAGTCCTTGGCGCCATGAATGATACGGACAGTATTCCGCTTCTCGGGGGCAAAGCCGGAGATGGCGACTGGAAAGTCAGAGTTGCTGCGATCGGAGCCCTCAAGGCGATGAAGGATCTTTCGGCGAACGAAGCCGCCAGGAAACTCCTCGCGGCGGAAAAAGATCAGAAAGTCATTCAGATACTCAATCCTCAAGAGAAAAAGTAGAATAAATATTAGTCTTGTAAATAAAAAAAGGAGTTTAATCATGGCGACAGTTTTGAAGGACGGGCAGACAATTCTTTTTATCGGAGACAGCATCACGGACTGCGGGAGGCGGGATGATTCTGCCCGCCCATACGGAAGAGGCTACGTCTCGCTTTTCAGGGACATCATGCTTGTAAGAGAGCCTCAGAAGAATGTGAATATAATAAACAAGGGAATAGGCGGAGAGACTCTTTTAGAGCTGAGAAATCGCTGGAGCAATGACGTAATCAGCCTTTCTCCCGACTGGATTTCCGTGAAAATAGGAATAAACGACCTGCATCGGTATCTTGGAAATGCTGACGGCGGACTTCTTTCACCGGACGGATATTTCAAGATCTATGATCAGCTTTTAGCATGTACTGCTAAGAAACTTCCGAAATGCGGAATTATTCTTATTGATCCGTTCTATCTCACCAGACCGGATGAAATGAGGGATTCCCTTAGGATGAATGTGCTGAAAATTCTTCCAGAATATCTAAAAGCAGTCATGGCTCTAAGTAAAAAATACAGAACATTGCACGTCCAGACCCATGATCTTTTCCAGAAACTTATCAGATATCGGCATCCCGATTCATACTGCCCTGAACCTGTCCATCCCTTTCCTGCCGGACATCTCGTGATGGCCGAGGCTGTCTATCATGTCTTGGACAAATGAACTTGTTGTGAGATGAAATCAGAGACACGAGGGACGTAAGGGACAGTGAGTTACAAAGAAGCGGCAAGAGAGTCTTTCCATCAATAGACATCAATAATCAATGACCAATTTCCAATGTTCAAGTTGTCTTGAAAGTTCCGGCGAATGCCGGCCAAGTCCTTGGCATTTACAATTATTTTTTTTCGCCGCGGATGCGACGGGGTTTCATATAGCCCCGGATTTTAATCCGGGGAACAGGAAAAAACAAAAATAACCGTCCTGAAGGGACGGGGGTGGGATTTAAATCCATCGTCCCTTCAGGACGGATTGTGCTTTGATTCCGTGTTTCCCGGGGTTGAAACCACCGGGCTATATAAACCATCATCCCTCCGGGATGTCGTAGGACAAAGAAATATTTCAGAAATAACAGAAGGTCCCGGGAAGGCATCTGCTCTTTTGCAAGGCTCAGGACAGGCGGTTTCGGCGAGACCGCCCTACCAAAGTCCCGGCGAAGCCGGTTAAGTCCATCGTATAGGAAATTGTATTTTTCGAAGGAATGCCGTATGGCTTGAAACTTGTAGCCACGGCCATGTTGGCCGTGAAGTCGCCTCCAACATGGAGGCGGCTACATTAGTCCCGGCCTAGCCGGATTAAGTTCATCG
>CAIQLG010000268.1 GCA_903872565.1 uncultured Lentisphaerota bacterium
TTTCAGATTGATGCGGCACGTTTTCATCTTTGATAAATGGTACTGTCTTAAAAGGGGAAAAAATTGAAAATATCCTTCATTGGCGCAGGGGCTATGGCGACCGCAATCGTTTCGGGTCTTTTGAAAAAAGGCATCGGAGCCGAAACCATATCCGCTTTCGACATATCCGAATCAGCATCGGCTAAATTCGCAGAACTCACGGGGATAAGGACTTGCACATCGGCTGAAAAAGCCGCCGCAGGTGCTGATATCGTCATCCTCGCTGTAAAGCCTCAGAATATGGAGAGCGCTGTTCATCAGCTCAAGGATTCCGCCGCCGGCAAGCTTGTGATCTCGATCGCCGCCGGAATCACACTGGTAAAGATAATGAATCTGACCGGCGCACAGCGCGTCATCAGAGCGATGCCAAACACACCGGCCCTGATCGGGGAAGGAATGACTGCATTGTCCTGTTCTGAATATGTTCTTCAGGACGACAGCGAAAGGGCGCTCAAGATTTTCGAATCCGTCGGCAAAGTCTGCTTGGTCAATGAGAAACTTATGGATGCTGTGACAGGCCTCAGCGGAAGTGGCCCAGCGTATGTTTTCGATTTCATCCTGGCTCTCTCGGACGCTGGCGTGATCAATGGACTTACAAGGGAAACATCATTCAAGCTTGCAACGCAGACCGTGTATGGTGCGGCGAAACTCGTCATCGAGAGCGGCCAGCATCCTTCCATCCTCAAGGAGAATGTGGTTTCGCCCGGCGGAACGACAGCAAAAGGTCTCGCCGTCCTTGAAAGAGGAGCTTTTCGGGGTATAATATCGGAGGCGGTGACTGCCGCAACAGAAAGATCAAGAGAATTAGGAAGGGACTGATTTTGGAGAAAGAAAAAAACCTGAGCGTCGTAATTCCCGTCTTTAACGAGGAGAAGACCCTCGTAGAAGTTGTGGACGAAGTTCTTTCGAGGCCTGAAACTGCGGAAGTAATTCTTGTTGACGACGGTTCCAGGGACAGATCGAGGGACATCATCAGGGAGCTTGTCGAACGTGAAAAGGGCAGGGTCAAGATGATCTTCAACGAGCAAAATATGGGAAAGGGAGCGGCGATAAGACGCGGATTCGACGCGGCCACGGCTCCTATCGTGATAATACAGGATGCCGACAGGGAATATTCCCCGCAGGACTACCCGGCGGTACTTGGCCCAATCCTGTCGGGCAAGGCCGATGTTGTCTACGGCTCGCGTTTCCAAGGTGGTCCTGGAAGGGTCCTATATTTCAAGCATCAGCTCGGAAACAAGTTTCTCACATTCGTCTCCAATCTCCTGACGGATCTCAATTTCACAGATGTGGAAACCTGCTACAAGGCATTTAGAAGAGAGGTCGTCCAGAACCTGGTTTTGACAACGAACCGTTTTGGCATAGAAATAGAGATAACTGCGAGAATCGCAAAAGAGAAGTTCCTCAGGATCTACGAAGTTCCGATAAGCTATAACGGCAGAACCTATGACGAGGGCAAGAAGGTCACATGGAAGGATGGCATCGCCGCAATATGGTTCATGATAAAATTCAACATACTCCAGAGCAAGTCCGGTTCCTTCAAGAAGTCATTTGACGGAATCCTGAAAAGATAAACCTTCATCTTATTTCAATCTTCCTTCTGCACACAAATGAAATTCGACAGATAAATCATTTGCTTTTTCGGATTTTGGTCGAATTTTAAGCTATGCGGATAACTTTATCAGGAACAGAAAATGTCACCGCCAAATTCAAAAAGGCGGGCATGGCCTTTGCTCTCCTGTCCAAATATGATTCGCCTGAAACAAGGGAAGCTCTTTCCAACATCGAAACGCTTCTCTGCCGTGGAAAAGTTCTCAAGGACTCAAGAAGCACCAAGGCCGTCATTTCGGAACTCGGGAATTTGATGGTCTTCATAAAACGCTACAACAGCAGGAGCTTTGGGCATTGCCTGAAAAATTCTTTTAGGGAATCCAGAGCCTCCAGAAGTTTTCGAAATGCTCTGACATATCTTGATTGCAGGATTCAGACACCTGAGCCTGTCGCCGCGATTTCAAGGAGGGAACACGGCATATTGAAAAATTCGTATCTTGTTTCACTTGCGGTACCAAATGCCGTCCCTACGCTGGATTTCTTCCGGATAGCCGCTGAAAACTGCGAAATTCGCAATAAATATATCAGCGGGATCGCTGATATTCTCTCTCAGATGCATTCCTGCGGGATAGTCCACGGCGACACGAAACTCAGCAATTTCTATGTGGCGTCGGGAAATCCAGTCTCCGGGGAATTCTCGATGGGAATATGGGATTTGGACGGCACGAGAATCAGAAAAGCGGCAGTCGGCAAGAACGAAAGGATAAAGGAGCTGACAAGAGCAGTTTCATCTTGGGCGGAAATTTCCGAAAGACTCGGGGTGGAATTCGATATTGAGGAAATCGTTGGGAAAATGCTCATGTATTATGCGAAAAATAGCGAAACAGGGATTAGATTACATGAGATTCTGCTAAAGATGCAGAAAAACATTATCCGAGAAATATGGCAACCAGCGAAATAATATGGACAACCGACTGGGATCGTAATTTCCTTTGCGATGCCGGACTCTATAACATACACAAGTTCTGGAAGGTAGAGACGGCTTCTAAACATGTCGAATACAAACATCTTCGCGATGAAAAGTCGGAGAAACCGCCGGGGGAACGCCAGACCACCTGCATACGGGCGAAGGGAGCCCGATATTATATCAAGAGGGCGTCGGGGCATTTCTACCCTGCCCTGATCAACGAATTCAACGCGCTGAACACAATGTCAAGCATCGGAGTCCTGACCCCGATTCTCGCGGCATTTTTTCTCGATGAAAACTCGAAGACCGCACTTCTAGTCTATAAAAATCTCGCTGGCTTCAACAATCTCAGAAAACTTTTTGAGGGAACCGTGTCGCCAGACGCTATCGCAGATTTCCAGATTAGGAAGAAACAGATCATCAGGGAACTTGCCGAAACAAGGGGTAAAATCATCAAGGCAGGCTATCTGTACAGCGAGTGGTCCGCAGATCATATATTTGTGAAATACAAGGGGCCGGGAATTGTTCTCACCGATTTCGAGCAGATTGAAGCTGTCGCGTCAATGTCTTGGACAAGAAAAAATCCTATTTCGTTTAGTCTTATAAAAATGCAGGAGTGGAAAAATTTCAAATCCGCCCTGATGTCCAAAATCTACACGGATGCTTTTCTCAAGAAAATATTGAAGGATAAATAATGTTTTCAGATGGAACAAACTCGGAGGAGTGGCTCCTCTGGACCGATGTGCCGAGAGATGCCTTCATAAATATGGCAATCGACGAGGCAATCATTTCCGCCGCGGAAAAACTTGGAGGCAGACCCCTCCTCAGAATTTACGGGTGGGACTGCCCCTCTATATCCATAGGCTACAGCCAGCAGTTTCCTGAAAATATCGAAAAAAAATACACCGTGGTGAGAAGGATCACAGGCGGAGGGGTGGTATTCCACGATTGCGATCTCACTTACACATTCATAATTCCGGCTGGGCACAGAATATGCAAGCTTGACAGAAACGAAAGCTACAGGATCTTACACAGTCCGATAATCAAATTCTTCAGGATATCCGGCGTGGAGTCCGAACTTTCGCCAGAATCCAAGATGCCACAGGAAAGATCACGGATGGTCTGTTTCGAGAGTCCCGCCAAATTTGACGTGGTCACCCCCGATAGAAAACTTGCGGGAGGAGCACAACGCAGGACAAGAAAAGGAATTCTCCATCAGGGAAGCGTCAAGATCGGAGGGATGAGCCACTCCAGCAAGAGAATCCAGAAAAATTTTCTGCTCGCCTACAAGGAGGAGTTCGGCATAGAATTTGTTCCATACAACCTTTCGGAAGAACTTTTCGAAATCTCCGAAAAACTATGTTCCGAAAAATACTCCCTCGATTCCTGGAACAGGGACAAGAGAACTCAACCTGTTTTGTAAAAATAAATTCAATCGATACCACATTATGTTTTCACTTTCATCAGAATCCATTTCCCCTTGAATTCCTTCCCCTCTTATCACCGCCCGTTGACGGTGCCTCCGATGTAACCAGTCTTCTTCAGATGTTTTCAACGGTGAACCGTCAGCGGAGAACAAAGCAATATTGCGTTCCATGCTTGCCTTTTGCATTTGATTCGCTATCATATTTTGATACAAAATATTACCAGAATGGACTTGTGAGTTATATATCAATAATTTGTAGAAAAAAGGAGACTTATGAAAATACTTGTGACTGGAGGAGCAGGTTACATTGGAAGCGCCTGTACCGAGTATCTTCTTAATTTGGGCTATGATGTGACGGTCTTCGATTCGCTCATGACCGGACACAGGGCGGCGGTTGACAAGAGAGCCGAATTCGTCAAGGGCGATCTGAACTGTCGCGATGCGATTTTCGATGTCATCAAGAAAGGCAAATTCGACGGCATAATGCACTTTGCCGCATTTTCGCTCGTCGGCGAATCAATGACCAATCCCGGAAAATATTTCAGCAACAACCTTGGTGCAGGAATAAACCTGCTTGATGCGGCGAAAGAGGCAAAGGTGAAAAAATTTGTCTTCTCAAGCACCTGTGCGGTCTATGGCGAGCCGGAACACGTTCCTATCGGCGAGAATGAGAAGACGAAACCTGTGAGCCCGTATGGCGAGTCCAAGCTTATGTTCGAGAAGGCTCTCGAGTGGTACCATCGCATCCACGGAATGGAATTTGTCGCACTACGCTACTTCAACGCGTCGGGAGCGACGGGTGCTTTCGGGGAAGACCACAACCCGGAGACGCACCTCATTCCACTGGTACTCAGGGTAGCTCTCGGAAAACTTAAAAACATAAAGATCTTCGGTGACGACTATACTACGCCTGATGGCACATGCATAAGGGACTACATCCACATTCTCGACCTGGCGCAGGCCCATGAACTTGCCCTGAAAAAGGGAAAATGCGGTTTTTTCAATCTCGGAACCGGCTCTGGATATAGTGTAAAACAAATAATCGAGATGTCGAGGAATGTCACAGGACATTCCATTCCGGAGGAAATAATTCCGCGCCGCCCCGGCGATCCGCCGAAACTTGTCGCGCGCTCCGCGCATGCCGCCTCCGAACTCGGCTGGAAACCGAAACACGAAAACATAAAGGATATAATATCTTCCGCATGGGAATGGATCGAGAAACACCCGGAAGGATACGGAGATAATTGAACATCCAACATCGAACGTCTAACATCGAAATAATAAAAATCAAAATTCAATTATAAGACTTTGTCGGTCGGACTTGACAGGAACGGTACCATCCTATGGCAATGGATTTTCAGAGCTTCATATCCAAGTGGAAGAAATGCGAACTTAAGGAGCGTTCGGCTTCACAGGAGCACTTCATAGATTTATGCCGTCTCTTTGGACATCAGACACCCGCCGAGGTGGATCCCGCAGGGGAAATCTTCACGTTTGAGAAAGGCGCGTCGAAGCAAGGAGGAGGCGAAGGTTGGGCGGATGTCTGGAAAAAGGATTTTTTCGGATGGGAATACAAGGGAAAGCACAAGGATCTGGATGCCGCCTACAACCAGCTTCTTCTATATCGTGATTCTATTGGGAATCCCCCGCTTCTCGTAGTTTCCGACATCGAAAGAATAATCATTCACACCAACTTCACCGGTACAGTGTCTGTCGTGCATTCCATCGAACTCGATAAAATTGCTGAACCGAGAAACAGGGAAATTCTGGAACAGCTTTTCTTCGATCCGGAAAAACTCAGGCCAGGCAGGACAAGCGAGGCAATAACCCGGGATGCTGCGGCAACGCTGGCGGAAATAGCCCAGTCAATGTCGGAACGCGGTCTTGATCCGTATGAGTCCGCACACTTTTTGAACCGGCTTGTCTTCTGTCTTTTCTCCGAGGACATAGGACTTCTCCCCGATCAGATATTTTCAAAGATCCTTGACAAATGCGCCGGTGATGGCGCACATTTTTCAAAAATGCTTTCACAGCTTTTCGAAGTCATGGCCAAGGGCGGAGATTTCGGATTTGACACCATCAGACATTTCAATGGCAGTCTTTTCGACAACGCAAAAGTTATGGAACTAACCAATGATGAATTGGATGCGGTCCGCTCCGTATCAAAACTTGACTGGAGTTTCATCGAGCCATCAATTATCGGCACACTTTTCGAGAGAGGCCTCGACCCTGCAAAACGTTCCCAGCTTGGCGCGCAATACACAGGAAGAGCGGATATCGAGCTCGTCATCGATAATATAATAATGAAGACTCTCCGCAAAGAATGGGACGATGTCAGGAACACAGCGATTAACCTTCTTTCAGGTGGAGACAAATCTTCAACAGGCAAAGTGAAAAAGCCTTCCAGTTCAGCTTTCAAAAAGGCGAAAGGCGAGGCTGACCTGATACTTCACCGCTTTCTCCAGAAGCTCGGCAGCATCAAGATTCTCGATCCGGCATGTGGTTCCGGCAATTTCCTCTACGTCGCACTTCAAAAACTCAAGGAACTGGAAAAAGCCGTCCTGCTTTTTGCGATTGAATGCGAATTCGGAGGATATATTCCGGTTGTCCATCCATGGCAAATGTTTGGCATTGAAATAAATCCATATGCCTACGAGCTTGCCCAGACAACAGTATGGATCGGCTACCTCCAATGGGTGAAATTCAACGGATTCGGCATTCATCAGGATCCTATCCTTCAGCCGATGGACAAAAAAATCAGATGCATGGACTCCATCCTGGATCTTTCCGATCCTGAAAAACCAAAGGAACCTGAATGGCCCGCCGTTGATTTCATAATTGGCAATCCACCATTCCTAGGAGGCAAGCTTCTCCGGAAGGAGCTCGGTGACACCTATATGGACAAACTTATCCCTCTTTGGAAGGGCAGAGTTCCGGCCGAAGCAGATCTCTGCTGCTACTGGTTCGAGAAAGCCCGCTCGCACATTGAAAATGGAAAGTGCAGACGTGCAGGACTTCTCGCAACACAGGGAATCCGCGGCGGCGCAAACCGCGAAGTCCTGAAAAGAATAAAGGAAACCGGTAATATATTTTTCGCCGAAAGCGACCGACCATGGATTCTTGATGGTGCAAATGTCCATATCTCGATAATTGGATTTGATTCCGGCAAAGAGGAGGAGATAATTCTCGATGGCAGGTCTGTCCAGAAAATAAACTCCAATCTGACATCAACTGCGGATACCTCCGAGGCCAAGCGACTGACTGGAAATATGGGGATCGCATTTATGGGAACCACAAAACAGGGGGCATTTGAAATCCCTGGCGAACTCGCGAGAAAATGGCTCGAGCTTCCCAATCCAAACGGCAGACCGAATTCAGATGTTCTCTTCCCCTGGAAAAACGGCAACAACATTGTGAAAAAGGACGAGAATCTCTGGATAATAGACTTTTACAATATGAACGAAGAAGACGCGGCCAAGTACGAGGCCCCGTTCGAGTATCTCGTCAAAAATGTGAAGACTGTCAGGGAGTCAAATCATAGAAGCTGGTTCAGAAAAGAGTGGTGGCAGTTTTACGCGCAGAGACCCGAAATGAGAAAGGCAATCGCGAAGCAATGCAAGAAAGCTTCCTATTCATCCGCAAAAAACTGTGGGCAAAAGGACTATACTCGCTATCTTGTAACACCACGTGTTTCAAAGTACAGGTTATTCTCTTGGCTTTATCTTCCAACAAATCCTGACTCGGCACTGATTGCCTTTGCCCGATCGGATTACTCCTTCTTTGGAATTCTGCAATCAAGAATTCACGAAATCTGGGCGTTGAAGCTTGGAACCCGGCTCGAAACCCGCCCGCGCTACACTCCGACTTCCTGTTTTGAAACTTTCCCTTTCCCCAACCTGAATCCAGCGAGCGCGGAAGCAATTTCCACAGCCGCAAGAAATCTTGACGATCTCAGGATGCAATGGCTGAACCCGCCGGAATGGACCAGGGAGGAAATCATCGAGTTCCCGGCAACTGTCGGCGGTCCCTGGACGGAATATATATTAGGAATAGAGAACTCCGGTTTTGCCCGCAATCAGATCTCCGAACCGGATGTAACTTATGACTCGACAATCGAGGAATTCCACAGTGCCGAAAGCAATGTACGTTCTGCGCTTCTTAGAAATCAAGTTCTCAAAAAAGGCGATATTGCTTCTGCAAAATTCGCAATTACAGTTCCCAAAGATGCGAATTCCGCAAAAAAGCTGAAAGGGAGGACGCTGACAGCACTTTACAATGAACGTCCCGCCTGGCTCGATATGGCGCATCGGCTGCTTGACGAGGCTGTCTTTGCGGCATATGGTTTGCCGCCAGACTTGTCGGATGAGGAGATTATGGAAAAACTTCTTGCCATCAATGTTGAGGAAAATTAGAACGTAAACTGTTGTTATCCTTGACAAAAAAATATTTTTAACGCAAATGAAAGGTAAAAAATGAGAGCATTATATCTGACACTTCTTGGTTTTTTATTTTCGCTTGGCCTCTTCGCACAGGATGCCAGGTTCTCCATCCCCTCCGATGATGAAACCAAGACTGCGCTTGCGACAATCAAGGATGTATTCAAGGACGAATACAATAGTCTAAAGACACCAAATGACCGCAAGATGCTGGCGAAAAAGCTCCTCGGGCAGGCATTGGATTCATCCAACACTCCTGCAATGGTATATATGCTGATCTCAGAATCTGCGAGAATCGCAGGTGAGGCTGGCGACATCGCAGTAATAGTGGAAGCATCCAATCTCTATGTGAAAAAATTCGAGGGCGATGACATCGCCGCACGCTGGAACATGCTCGAGGCCGCTGAGAAGGCCGCGTCAAAGCTCGCCCCCGAGGCACTTTCCCTCCTTGCCGAGGAATATCTGAAGCTGGCCGACGAGGCAATCATTGCCGATGACTTTAAGAACGCAACGGAGCTTGCAAACAACGCCGCAAGAGTTGCAAAAAAGGCGAAAAACACCTCCCTCGTAACTGGGGCGGCAGAAAAGAAAAAGGAGGCCGCAGACGCAATAAATGCACTCAAAAACGTGTCTGCCTCTATGGACAAGCTAAAGACAAACCCTGACGATCCAGACGCAAATTCTGTGGTCGGGAAATACATCTGCCTTACAAAAGGCGACTGGGACAAAGGGCTGCCGATACTTGCCAAGGGCTCCGATAAGGACTATCAGGAGGCGGCCGAACTCGAGCTTTCTACCAGGGACACCACTTCCAAAATGAAATCTGCCGACAAATGGTGGGACATGGCAGACAAGGAAAAATTGAAGACTGCAAAGGAAGCAGTGATGTCACACGCCGTCACACTCTACAAAAAAGTTTTCCCCGAACTCGGCGGAATTGAAAAGGTGAAGGTGGAGAAGAGAATGGAAGCATTTCGTATGCCATTGAAGGCATATTTGGATATCACCAATAAGATTGGACGAATGTGGGTAGGAGGCAAAAGTAAAAATAATATTGTCAACCTTCCTCAAATGAAAATCAATAAAATAGCTATTGGCGTGATGGGAGCTGGTGGTTCAGAGACCAATGGATATGTAGCACTAATAAATGGAAATGGTGAAGAGGTGAGAATAGGAGAATGGTCATCCCAGGACAATATTCCTCCTTGTGCAGACTGGCTTAATTGGCAGAAAACACTGGTTCCCAAAAACGTGTTTAGGATGGAAATGAATGTCCCTGAGGAAATAGACACGTCTAATAAATGCAAGCTCAAGGTTCAATCCACATCAGGGACATCCGCTCTAATCGTAATGAAAATTGAAGTGAAGTAAAGATTTGGGAATAGTTCTAATTTTGAGGAAAGAACCAATGAATCCACCAGAAACTGCGAAATCCGCAAAAGTATCATTGAAGAAGGCTTTATTATTCTTTTTGAAATTTGCCGTGGCCGGCGGAATAATCGCCTGGATGATCCACAAGTATCACGCAAACATAGAAAAATCGCTAACTAACATCGAGCCAGCCTGGCTTATTACCGCCTTTGCCCTCTATCTCTTCAGTCAGATCGCGTGTGCGTTCAGGTTCATGCTCCTCCTCAATGTGCAGAACATAAAAATATCCTTCAAGGAGTCATTCTCGCTTCTTATGATCGGAAATTTCTTTTCCCTGGTCATTCCCGGCGGCTCGGTCGGGGGCGACATCCCGAAAGCAGGCTTTCTCGCCTCTCGGACAAAAAAGGGAGAAAAACTCAAAGGTGTATTTACTATACTGATTGACAGGGTGATTGGAATGGTGGCACTATTCTCGTTTGCCGCGATGATGGCTCTTCTTTGTTTCAAGTATCTTAGCAATCTCAACGGGGTAATGGTAATTGCCGTATATACACTCCTCTTCGGATGCGTCTTCGGACTCGCTGCGACAATCGTTCTGCTGTTTCACAGGACTCTCGAGAAAATCAGCCTGATAAGATGGTTGATCGGGCTCGGGAACAGATTAACGAAAGGTTCCCTCTCGACCCTGATGAGTGCGATGGACGACTTCAGAAAAAAATATGTGACCCTCATATTGTGTCTTCTAATCAGCATATTTTTTGTTCACGCCAACATCGTCGTTGTCATTATGTGCATGGCCAAGGGGCTTGGGGTCCAAAACATGAATGTGCCACTTTTCCTGTTCGTGACCGTCATCGGAAATGCCGCCGGCACAATTCCACTCACTCCATCAGGTGTTGGGACGAGAGACATCATAATGCAGAAGCTCCTTGCGGCAATTGGGATTGTCGAGCAGTCCGCCGCAATTCCAATCATCTTTTCCTGCTTCGTTCTTCTTTTCAATCTATCCGGGGGAATTTTTCTTCTGTTGAGAAAAGGGAATGATCTCTCGCACGAAGACATGGAGAACACAAAAAAAATCTGAGGGAATCACAATTTTGCCACAATAAGGCACAAAATTCACAAAAGGTAAAATCTTTTTTGTGCGTTATGTGCTTTTTTGTGGCTAACATTTATTGGAACGGAAGGTTTCTAAGCTTGAACTTCTTCCACTCATTTTTCTTGTAGAATACGTCCATCAGGAAAAGCCCCTTTGCAGGTGCCGTATCGTAACCTTCCACCCGATTCCGGGATTCGAGAATATCCTTTATCTTGGAAGGAGGAGCCTTTCCCATGCCCACAGCTGCGAGGCTTCCGACAATACTCCTGACCATCTTGTAGAGAAAACCGTCGCCAATGAATGTGATGCAGAAAAAATCGCCAGACTTCTTGACCGAAATCTTGTGGATTGTCCGAACAGCGTCGTCAATCTTCTTCCGTTCGACGGTGAATGCGCTGAAATCGTGTTTACCCTCGAGACATTTTGTGGCTTTGCGAACTTCGCGGATTTTCTTGAAGTCATGTAAGTGCCAGTTCCATCTTGCGGTGAACGGGCTCGGGATTCCTGTGTTTATAACATACGTGTATGCCTTTGAGTCGGCTGAAAATCTTGCATGAAAACTCTCGGGGACTTTTTTTATTTCTCTTATCCGGATCGAGGCTGGCAGCATTCTGTTGAGCGCCTTGTAGAGGGTTTTAAGGTCAATCTTGGGCTTTTCAGGAGGAATAAACGAGACTGCATGGCTGAATGCGTGGACTCCGGCATCCGTTCTGCTGCTTGATTCGCTCTTTATTTTCGTCCCGGCATATATCTGCGAGAGCTTACGCTCCAGGACTTCCTGGAGGCTTAGACTGTTCGATTGAATCTGCCAGCCACAGTATTCAGTGCCGTCATAGGCAACCCGCAAAAGTATTTTATGTTTGTTTACCATTTCCATCAATTGCCTTCACAGCTTCTTTTGAGCAACCAGTTTCGGATCACAGTCCTCATCACCGCCTCTCCTTTAAGATTGCCTGTCTGTTCTTCGATTTCAAATGCCCGATTCAATAATATAAAGATTGTAAAAATATAAAATACTTACAGCCGATTTTAAAATAAATCGATTTTTTTAAAAACTGCTGATGCGCAACTGAAAATACGATGCTATCGTATGGGCATCGACTGGATTTCCAGCGTCAAGTTTTGTACCCGTGAACGGTTATGGTATGATTAAACTCAAAAAGAAGGGATAACAGAAAATGAAGACAGTCCAAATGGTGGTAAACACAGTGCTGATGGTCTGGTTGCTGGGCGGTTCTGTAGGCCTGGCGGACGACGTGAAAAAAACGGATGGTACGCAGGTGTCTGACGCGGCAGAGAAGGCCGGATGGACGCTGGTCTTCAGCGACGATTTTAAACGGACGGAACTGGGGAAGGACTGGGTGGTGGTTGACGGGAACTGGAAGGTGGAGGACGGCTGTCTCCGGGGCAGCGGCATGTTAATATCCGCCAAGGGATTCCCATCGGATTATCCGCCGGGATTCCTCCGCTTGGAATTCGAGGCCGTCTCGGACGTGAAGCCAATCATCTTTTTCAAGGATCAGCCGAAGCCGAAAGTCGGGCTCAGCGACTTGAGCTCGTTCATCCATGCCCAACCGCTCGAAAAAAACAAAAACCCGTTGGGCTCGGGATATTTCTTTCAGTTCGGCGGGCAGATGAACACCCTGAACAAGTTGCTGAAAAACGGGCAGCAGCGGCAGCTTGATGAGGCACCTAAAAAA
>CAIQLG010000269.1 GCA_903872565.1 uncultured Lentisphaerota bacterium
AAGAAAAATGGGAAATTTAAAATGTGACTTCCAGTAGATAATCTCGTGCGGAAAGACTTCCGCCGAGATTATCTAGTTCCTCCTTAATATTACATTGTCTTCAGCAGAAACGATCGAGGGGGAATCAAATCTGCCTTCAAACCTTCTAAAATCTCTCTCATTGAATGTCAGGATGTAGTCTACTTCAGCCTTTTTTGCCGAGTAAAATGAAAGTGCATCATAAATTATTCCACCAGACAAATTAAGTTCCATCATAAGCGATATGACTGCGCGATAGTCTCTCGCTACGATATCTATGACTTTCGCAGAGTGTAGATTTTTGTCGATTAGCATTTTCGCCTGTGCCGGGGATATTTTCGGACTTGCGGGCATTCCTGTAATCACGGAAAACAGTTCTACCAGTGTGTGAGATGAAATATAGAGAGTGATTTTTCCTTCCACTGCGTTCTTGAGCCACTGAAAGGCTTTATCATGTTTTGGATGTTTTTCAAATATTGCGGCGACGAGAACTGATGTGTCAAAAAGATATTTAATCATTTCAGATTCCGCTAAGTTTCTTGGTTCTCTTCTCTCGTTCTTCTCGGATGAAATCTCCGGAATTCTCTATATCTCCGGAATAGACAACGATATCCTCTTTAACCCTCAGAAGATTTTTTTCCTCTTTGGGCTTCAATATGATCTTGCTGGCGGATTCTTCAACCTCAAGGATTGTTCCAGCTTTCAGTCCGATATGTTTCCTGAGTGCCAGAGGTATAAGTATCCTGCCAAAATTGTCAACAGTTATTTCCATATATGCTTTTTAACTCCTTGCATCTATCGTTGTTACAGATTTCTGGAATGGGATATCTATTTTATGAATTCTCCGCTAAACTGATATAATGGCAATATATATTGGCAATTGCCAATATCAAGTGGCAAAATAGATTAATAGAGAATTTCAGATCCACACTTTACTCCACTGTGAGCCCGTATGTGTCTCTTCCAATTCCATTGTCTATGACGATGAATGGGAGGCATCCGCCTTCGGGTATTTTTGTGGGGATCTGCACAGGCACTCTGCTTGCGCCGGTTTCGCAGTTCATACAGCTAGGGGTACCTTTGGAGTCGGGATAATCCGTTGAAAACAGGTTTTTCAGCACCTTGCATTTTGCCTGTTTGATCCTGCCATTGCTTTCATATTCGAACCATACGCTGGGTGCTTTTGTGCCAGAGTAGTTGCCAATGATGTAGATTGTAGCGCCAGGCGCGACAGTAACTGGGGCAGGAATCAAGACACCACTCTGGTCCTGTATCCCCGTGATTTCCGGCGGGGGAACGAAAATTTGTCCTGCGCCATAGCTGGCGGCCCTTATTTTGCTTCCGTCCGCTGTCAGCCCTGCTGCTTTGACTGTGAACTCGCAAATCAGGTTTACCAGAGGAGTGCCCTCGAGATATGTCATTGAGTTTGTCCCGACGGGGATGTTCCGCTTGTTGAAGAGCATCTGTTTCTTTGTCCATTCGGCGATGAACTCGGTGTTGTGCGCCCTGTTGAAGGTGCTCTTGAGCCCAGCCTTCTTTGCCCTGGGTGCGGCGGATGTCGGATCTGTGTATGTCGCTGAAGGTGAGGGAGAGCCTCCGAATGCTGTTCCTGTGAACCCGGCGAGATCGCCAGTTGTGACGGTGGTGATCGATCCGAGAGTCATATAGGGAACTGCGGTAAAATTCGCAGTGGCGGTCGTAGCCCCGGACATGAGGAGCGTAGTGATGCGCGACTCTGTATTGTAGACTTGGCCGTTTGCCGAGATGGTCCAGTTGACGAACCTGTAGCCTGTGGTGGCGGACGCGGAAATTACAAGCGGACTGTAGCTGTCCGCAGTGCCTGCAGCAGGGGTGGTGACGCTTCCACCTGTGGCTGGGGTAGTGGCCATCGTCAGTGCAGATTGAGATGCGCTTGCTCTAAAACGCGCCCAGACGAGATCAATGAAGTTGGTCGTCCCGGTCGCGTAGAGTACTGTGGCATTGGAGTTTGCTGCATCGTTCGGGTGCGAGTCGCCCGATTCGCCACCGTTGGCGGCCTTGAGCATGTTCGCGTATGTCACGCCTGTGTCTGCGTTCGCAAGGAAGTCGAAGAAGTCGAAGACGGCGACATTGTTCAACCCGGGGTGAGCTGTATTGTAGCTTGGAAGCCATACATTTTTGAGCCAGTCGTTGAACTGTCTGGCATTTGCGCCGGTGGTGGCGGTGGCATCGGCATAGCATTCCGGCGGCGCTGTGACCGGGATGAACAGTATGTCGGGGTTGGCCGCAAAGATATCTTCTAGCGCAAGGTAGTTGTATCCTCCGTTGTTGTAGGGGGTTCCTGCCCCTGCGGCATTCCTGTACACGGCCTGGTGGTTGACGACCGAGTGAGTTGTGTCGAAGGGATCCCCATTGCCGGTTCCGACATCGTCGATATGGCTGTTTGGAAAACAGCTCTTGAACATTATTATTCTGTTGGTGCCCGATGCGCATTCGAACGTCTCGATGCCGCCAAGATAGTCATTGAACCAGTATAGCCAGGCTGCCATGTCGGTGTTGTCACCAGGGATGGCACCAAGGGATGACGGCCTTCCGGTATCGGGAGTCAGAACATCGCCGTAGGTGATTTCATTTACTTCGTCAATGTATGTCTTTTCCTCCAGCGCAGTACGCAGACTGTTGTCAAGCCAGTTTTGTCCCACGGAATGATGGATGAACATTAAATCATCCGTTTGTGCAAACAAAGGAAAATACGAACAGGCCGACAAACATAAAACAGCCAGAACCAAAAGCTTTTTCACAATAACCCCACTTGAACTTAACCGGCTATCGCCGGAACTTATGTAGCCGCCTCCATGTTGGAGGCGACACGGCCAACATGGCCGTGGCTACAAGTTTCAAGCCATACGGCATTCCTTCGAAAAATACAATTTCCTATACGATCAAGTTAATAGTCTCAAACAAGGCTACATGAGTATACACTTTTAAAGCAGAAAAATCAAGTATGGTTCATTTGCTATAGGAATCAAAAAGAGAGGTCGCATAGAACTCCTTCTTGAAGTCTTCCAGCTCACCGTGCCATGCGCATCTGATTTTCACTTTTTCTCCTGGAATCAAATTGAAGAAGTTGTCCGAGAAAATGACATCGCTTTCTTTCATGTCAAGCACTAGGAACGGAGCATATGAATCACAGTCCAGAATAATTTCAACCTTGTCTGAATCGATTTTCTCGAATCTGTATCTTACGCAAGGATTCTCAAGTTTCAGATTCAGCGGATCATCAAGTTCCAACGAATTTGATGCGCGGACTCCATTGTCTCCAGCGAATTCGCAGTGAAATACGACAGAATCCCGCCTTCCACCCATTATGAAAGCGGGAACTGCGGACTTTGCAATTTCCGCACTGTCCAGCCTGGGACAGGAGACTCGGGAAGACGAGCTCCATATTTTTTCTCCGTTGAACCCATAGAAGGTCATCGTCAGCCTTCCTTCCAGATCCGTAACACTGTCATTCACCAGGAAGACCGAGACTGTGCCGGAACTGTCAAATACATTTGAAACAATGATTGGGGCATAGAATCTTCTTGCCGCATAATGAAGAGGTTTCCATCTGCCGAAATAGTCTATGGATGCCCATGATGCGACAGGCCAGTTGTCGTTCAACTGCCAGTAAAGAGTGCCCATGCATCTGTGTTCGGAACGAAGAGCCCGCCAGTGTTCGATGCCGAATTTCAGGGCAATAGCCTGATAGACGAGGGACTGGTAGAGGAAGGACTTGAAATCTTTTGCGGGCCTGAAATAGCTTTTAAGCGCCTCGGAGATCTTCCGGTTGCCGATTCCACTGCGCTGATGGCATAGCATTGTTTTTGACTCGATGTCAAATTCATCTGGCGGGCAATAGCTCTCAACTGTCTTCAGGCAGGGAAATGACTGGAAGCCAAACTCGCTGAGAAACCTGTGGAGTGAAGCCGCATAGCCTCTGAAGTCCTGGTTCCCGTGCCAGACGGTCCAGTAATGGCAGTCTCCCGAGTTGTCTCCGTTGGGATTGTTGAACTTTCCACCTGAAGAGGGAGAGGATGGCCAGTATGGTGCCTGAACCTTGAATTGTGCGCATAACTCTGGGATTATCTTTTCGAAGAGTTCAGTATATTCGTCAAGCGCCTTCTGCCTGTCCTGAAATTTCCACCATTCGCAGATCCCCGTCTCATTCTCATTGTTTCCACACCAGAGCACAATCGACGCGTGGTGGCGGAGGCGCTTGATGTTGTCTGTTATCTCCGCTTTTACTTCCGATGTGAATTCAGGTGTCAGCCGATAACAGGAACATGCGAACATGAAATCCTGCCAGACCATGATTCCAAGACGGTCGCAAAGATCATAGAACTCATCGTCCGGGTAATAACCTCCACCCCAGACCCTGAGCATATTGAAGTTTGCGGTGGCCGAAGATTGGACAAGGAATTCCATCTTCGTGTGGCGCCGACCATGCAGTGCATCCTCCGGAATCCAGCATGCTCCTTTCGCGAAAACAGGAACGCCATTTACGACAAACATGAATGTTTTGCCCCATCTGTCGGAATTTTGAACCAGCTCGGTTTTTCTTAATCCGATCCTTATTTTTTTCAGATCATCCAGCGTTCCATCGTTTCTGCGGATTTCGCATTCCAGGCTGTACAGGGGATGAGATCCATATCCATTGGGCCACCACAATTCCGGATTTTCAATCCTGAACAGGGAGGATGCATTGCCCGTTTCATCTGATTCTGTCTGGATTCTTGTCTCAGTTCCGTCCGGGCCAAGGAGTTTCAGTAATACTGGAAGTTTGCATCCCGAAAAATTATCAATCTTAATTCCGATTTTCAGTTCGACGGAAGAAGCCCCGTGAAGCTGTTCAACAATCAGATCGTCTATTCGAGCCTTCTGATATGCGGCTATTGCGATCGGCCTCCATATTCCAAGATCTGGAAGCTTGGGCCCCCAGTCCCATCCGAAATTGCTGTGCGCCTTCCGTATGTGCTGATAACCCTGAAGAGTCGTGTCGACACCAGCAAGCGGATCCTTCCGATGCATTTTTTCAATATATTTAACTGTTGAATCGAAACTTATCTGGAGGATGTTTTCCGTCCCGTTCCTTTTCAATTCTTTTCCGAGGGGAAATGAATAGCGTCTGAACATGTTTTTAGTCTTGGCGATCTCATGTCCATTGAGGCTTATGGTCGCCAAAGTGTCAAGGCCATCGCATTCCAGGAAATAATTCAAGTCATCGGGATTGGAATCAGACGGAAGGTGAAAGCGGCATTCATAAGTATAGTTTTTCTCAAAGAACTCCCTCGAATTCTCCTCGTTGCAGCCATGGAACCAGTCCGGAACTACACCCTGTTCTGCCAGATCTGAGAAAAGCGTTCCAGGGACATTTACATTCCAGCTTTTGTTCTTGTCATCGTTGCGGTAAGCCTTCCAATTCCCATTCAAACAGTTTTTCATTTGCTCTCCGTTAGTTTATTTTTTTATCACTTGTCCTGTGTTGTTTGCATGCCAGAATCCTCACGGGTGCCATTTGTACCAGAATCTCTTGACTTGATTGTTGCCAGGATTCCATGCCCATTCCCACGGCTGAATCCAGTCGCGATATTTCTGCGCCTCCACATGTCCGTCCACGCAGACGGCGTTTGCAAGCATCCGATGCCTGTCATATGTGTTCTGCCATTCTGGCGCCGGATAAAGTGCACCATAATAAGTGTTGCCGTCACCCCCTGGCCAAGCGCCGCGTCTGATATCGAGAAAGACTACTATCTGGGAGGGATCTCTTATCTCGTGGAGCATGATTGGAGCAGTGCGATTTTCGCCTGTCGCCGCGCTTCCCGTACTTGCATGGGCGTACGCCTTGGGAAAGGTCTGGTTGTTCATATCATAGCTTATACCATTGTATGATCCGGAACTTCCATCCTGCAGGACCCTCAACATGCTGTCATCGGGGCATTGCAGGACATTCCAAGTCTTAAGTCCGTCTCTGCACACATATGCCCAGCTGTAGGCATGAGGTACTGCCATTTCCCAATATTTCCATGTATCTGTGAGCTGATCGAAATTCTGTGCCCATCCGCACATGTCGCAACCTGTGTAAGGCATGCTGCTGTTGTAATCCGTGGCATAAAGCAATGAGGCCGCTCCTATCTGTTTCAAGTTTCCAGCGCATACTATTTTCTTTGCAAGGTCTTTTGCATTCTTAAGTGCGGGCAGCAGCATCGCCATCAAAATTGAAATTATTGCTATGACAACTAGCAGTTCGATAAGTGTGAATCTGTTTTTTCTCATGCTGACTCTCTTTTTATGAGGTTGGTTTTCATTAGAATTTCCATGTTCCCGGCCTTACTGGGTGTGGTCACGAGATCAAATGCCGTAGCGCCACATTCCTCCTTGTCAAATCCGATGCTTGTGAGCCCTGGATTGATCATTGCGGCGGCATATATGTTGTCGAATCCGACCACTGGAATATCTTCTGGAACTCTCACCCCTTTTTTCTGCAGGCATTTTATTGCCGCGATGGCCATTGAATCGTTTCCGGCGAAAATGCCATCGAAAAAGATGCCTTTTTCCTCGATATGTCTTCTGAAATGCCTTTCAGTGTATTCATACCAGTATTTTCCGTTGAAAAGCAGGGAGGAATCAGATTTCACCCCAGCCGCGGCCAATGCTTTTTCATGCCCTTTTCTGCGAAGTTCGGCGGAATAGACATCAGGATCACCATGTCCAAGATGAAGTATTTTTCTGCATCCTCTTCTAATAAGGTGATTTGTGGCCAATGCTCCACCACGTAAATTGTCCATGTTTACCGAGGGCAGGCCTGCATACTGGTTGTCAAGCAGGACAATCGGTATTTCCGTGCGCCAGATATTTGAAATATATTCTTTGGGCAGACTGCCGACGGCCACAATGCCGTCGCATTCCTTCCTTGAAATATTTTCGGGAATTTTCCATGCGCCACGGTTTCCGGCGTTATGGAAGATAAGCTTATAGCCGCAATTGGATGCCTTGCCCTGGATTCCGGCGATTATCTCGCTGTAGAAAGGATTGAAGAGATTGTTGAGAACATCCGATCGTCCGATTATCAATAGGGTGCTCACCTCTTTGTCAGGCAGATAAGGATGAGCCACATAAGTCCCGCTGGCATGGCGCCTTACAACAAGTTTATCCTTAAGCATCTCGTTCAAGGCATGCCTCGCTGTCATCGTGCTCACCGAGAACATCCTGGAGATTTCATTCTCGGAGAAGAATTTTGCCCCGGCCCCCATTTTCCTCTTACCTATTTCCAGGGCAAGCTCTTCCTTTATCCTTAGATATTTTGCTTTCTTTTTCATTTAAGGTCCCTGAAACGGTTACTGGTTCCTGAGATTTTAATCCAATCGTACACATTCGCATAGCAAGTCTTCTGAAACAACAATCTACTATATAGTAGTTTGAGGACAATGTCAACCCCGTTTATGAATTATTTTAATGGAATTATGGAATAAATAATCCGAGAAAATAATAGAGGCAGGCTTGACAAGGTTGAATAGTGGAGATATTTTACATACCGGTATTAAATATCTATTTCTTGAACATATGAGGAGACAAGATGAAAAGAGTTATCCATGCAGTAATTTTATCCGTGGCAGTCTGTTTTCTTGCGCAAGTTGCCTGCTCTCAGGAGGCTCCCAGGCCTATCCCATATGAGGAGGGCACAGAGCTGGTTCAAATGCGTCCGATCAATGAGACTGGACTGGCAAATCCGCCATCAATCGCTGTCAAGCCGCCTCAGAAATCAAATCCGGAAGACATTGTCAAAATATTCGGCAGGGAATTTGCTGCGCCAGATGCCAGGTGCGATAAGGCGGATCTGCCAATCTGGAATGGGGATGATCTTGCCGGAGGAAAAGGCTGGGGAAGCGCCAATGACAAGAAATCCTCCGCGGAGATATCCGTAGCCCAGCTTGGCGGCAAAGACGGAGAAAAATGTCTTTCGGTCAACTTCCGCGGAGGCGACTGGAAAGGTGCTGGCTGGAACTGGACGGGGTGGTATGATCCAGATAAAAAGAGGACTTACGATGTTTCGGGTTATGAAAATCTCGTGTTCGATATTTGCATTAAAGGATCAATCAAGCCACATGAAGAGCTGACATTCGCACTGACCAATTCGGATTCCGTCTCGTCCAGGTATGTTAGCCCGTTGAAGCTCGGGCTTATCAATTCATGGAATGAAAATGTTTATACAACAGTCAAAATTCCAGTTAGAGAATTTGTCTCAGGCAAGAACTTCGATGCCAAGTCAGTATTTGAACTTGACATTGGCTTCTGGGGTGACAGCGAAATCTCCATCTCCGTCGACAATATCAGATTCGACATGCAGAAATTGCCTGACCCGAGGTACCTGTTCTATAAATGGGAAGCACCCTATGATGCGGCAATCGAGGTTGATATTGCAAAAATATTGCACACAATTTCGCCTCTCATCTACGGGGTTGCCAATCTTGATGATTCCAGGGCGGAGGAGGCCAATGTGAGCTCAAGGCGGCTCGGCGGAAATCAGGCGAGCCCATACAACTGGAAAGCCTCGTGCTCGAACCAGGGAGCCGACTGGTTTTTCAGGAATGTCAAAGACGTGGACGACATTCCGGCCTGGGCAAAAAAAGAAAAGGCAAATGGAAGGCCCCCTTTCGTGACAATCCCCATGCTTTCATGGCTTGCAAAGGATGCGGACAACAGCAACTGCGGTTTTCCAGTGTCCGTTTTCGGAGCGCAGAAAGCGGTGAATCCGACCGATCCCAGGCAGGGAGACGGAAAACCTGCCGATGGACTGCCGACAGACCTGCTGGCGGGAAAGGAACAGGAAAGATTTTGCATCAGGAATTCACCCGAATACCAAGTTGAATTTGTGAAAACGCTTGCAGACAAGGCCGGAAAAGATTTCTGGCTAATGATGGACAACGAGCCAATGCTGTGGTACCGCACCCATCCGGACATCGAACCTGAACCCATGACATTTGATTCATACTGGAAGAGATTCTCCGAGTACTCGGAGGCAATTTTGAACGCCGTTCCGGAATCAAAAATCCTGGGACCTTGCTTCTGGGGGTGGGATTCTCTGGCATTCTGTTCCGCCGACAAATATTACATTGACAGGGAGAAATCCTGGATTCGCGAAAAAACTGTTGATGTCAAAGGAGAAAAGAAACCATGGTATTTCAAGCCGGAAGACAGATTGAAACACGGGAATTTACCTTTCAGCGAATGGTTCCTGTGGCAGTGCGCAAAATATGAAAAATCCAATGGGAAAAAGATACTTCACGGGCTGGACTTCCACTACTATCCGCAAAGATGGGCAGTTGGGAAAGGAGTATATTCGCCGGAAAGCAACTTCAGGGAACCCGAGCTTATCGAGGCAAGGCTGCAATCGACAAGGGACTTATGGGACATCTCTGCATCTAAGGATAAGAGACTCGGGGAGACTTGGATAAAGGAGGAACAGGTGGTAATCCCGAGACTTCAGGATATGGCAAGACGCATATGTCCCGGACTGAAAATCGCCCTCGATGAATATGACTGGGCGGGGAAAGACAATATCTCCGGCGCAATTGCCGAGGCGGAACTCCTCGGAATCTTCGCGTGGTCCAACCTGGACATTGCCAATAAATGGGGCGGACTTCCAGGGACACAGTTGCTTGGGTTCAAGCTCATGCGGAATTATGACGGCAATAAAAACAGTTTTGGCGACTCATTCCTGAGCTGCGGAAGCAGCAACTTGAACTCGCTCTCGGTCTTCGCATCGAAGGACTCAAGAAATAATCTCGTCAAAATCCTGCTGATAAACAAGGACCTCAGAAAACCTGCGAACGTCCAAATGAAAATTGACGGAGTTGACAGAAGTTCCGCTGTGATCCATACAATTAGCGAAAACAATCTTGACGGGATTGAAAAACACGAACTCGCCATCCCGCAAGGGAAGGCATTGCAGATTCCGCCTCTTTCTGCGGCAATGATAGAGTTCAGGACCGGCATGCAAGTCTTAGCTCCTCAATAGGTGCATCCAGAAGGCTTCTTATAAATACTCGTATTTGTTTCTGTAGAGGCTTGACATAGTTTTATGATCACAATATAGTAAACCGGTATGTAAATAATATCTCTAACTTAATCTAAGGAGCGCAGATGGAAAAGAACATGATAGCATTGTTGGTTGCCGTCCTAATCTTGGCATGTCTGAATCTTTCAGCACAGGGAGAATTTGTAGTCTTCGATGGCAAGGACGCGGTGAAAGGGCAAACCTGGGCCGACCCTAAGGATTCTGTCGCATTCGGTCTGTCCACCGTCAAGCCATGCACCGGGAAATCCTCACATCTTGACCTCAATGCGAAATGGTCCAACTGGTGGGCTGGCGGCGGCTGGAACTGGCACGGATGGTATGACACCGATGCATCACCCGGGGACGACATTAGCTCATACGATGATCTTTCCCTTTCGATATGCCTGTATTCCGGAAGCATCAAGGATCTGTGGATACAGCTTGTTGACACTGCGAACAAAAGCACCTCAATGATAAAATTGAAGGAAAGCGGTACCGCCGACTCTTTTGGCGCCGAATACAAGACAGTCGCTATCCCCCTCAGCAAATTCGACATGACCGGGTTCAACAAGAAAAATGTCTGGGGTATCAATTTTGGCATCATTCCACAGACCCAGGCAGGCGAATGCAGAATCTTCATTGGAAAGATTGAATTCTTGAAGAAATTACCGGCTCCTATTCCTGTTTCTGTTCCGGCTTCTGTTCCAGCGGTAAAATGATGAAGTGGAAGAATATTGAATCGAAGATCCTCTCGTTCGCACCAAGAGATAGGATGCTTCCTCCAGAGCGGAGCTTATGCGAGAAGCTAGGAGTTTCCAGGACCACTCTGAGAAAATCGCTTCATTCGCTTATGAAGGAGGGCAAAGTTCATAAGATCCAGGGCAAAGGTAGTTTTGTAATAAGAAAGTGTAAAAAAAATCTTTCAGCTCGCCTCATTCATGAAACACCGGTTGCGTTGTGCATGCAATCATATCTCGCACCATTTATAGCCAAAACCCTCTCTGGATGGGATGACTACATGTTACGTGAACATTCAAGATACATCATTCATGGATTTATCCAGCCTCATCAGCAGTTTGACATACTCAGGGGACTGAGGGATAAAGTCAATGTCATCGCCATACATTTCCTTCCATGGACAAGAAAAGCCCTTTCTCCAATGCCAATCCTGGAGGAATTCGGCGGCACAGTGCTATTTTTGCTTGACAGGCATTATGAATATCCCGGACTTGGCTATGCTGTGATCAACGACGAATCAAAGGGACTTGAATTGGCGTTCAACTATATCTCCAGCAAAATGCAACCATCGTCTCAGCTCATCTATTTCCATAGGAGAAACTCTCTATTTCAGTCGATCAGGACAAGAAGCGTTATTGTGCCCCAGGTTGCGGATAGATATGGGATAGACTGTGAAACTGTAAATCTAAGTTTCAGAATAAGAAACAAGCTAAAGGCATTTTTCTGTGGCCGCAGGAAGCATGTCTATGCCATCTGTTCAGACGCTGCGCTGGCGGACGATATCCTCTACACATGTTCGGAGCTTGGAATCAGGCATGGAGACAATCTGACGCTGGTTTCTCTCTTCGAGTCCGGCACTTCTCTCCGGATACCGCATGTGTCAGTAGATTTCTATTCGATAGGGAAAAAAGCCGCATCCATCGCGACGGACATACAGAAAGGCGAGTACCCTGCCAGAAAAACAATGCTTGTTTCTCCATCATTCTCGATTATGTGAGCCCGTCACTTCCCCCTTTTTGATATCCTGTTTCAAAAAAAATTGCAATTGGCAAAACCGGCGCTAATATGCGGATGGAGACAACCATCAAAGATGATAGGGGAAATGGACATGATGAAAAAGACTGCCAGGAAGATAGCTCTTCGAAGTGAGATACCCGAAGAATTCACATGGGATCTCGGACTCATGTTCCGATCCACAGGGGAATGGGATATGGAAGTTAAGAAAGTTGATGGGCTACTCAATGATTTCTTGAAGTTCAAGGGACGCATCAGCGAATCACCTGAAGTTTTTCTGGACGCATTGCAAAGCAGTGATGCACTCGACCGGGCTGTCGAAAAACTTTTTGTGTATGCGCATCTAAGATCGGATCAGGACACGGGAGATTCCAGAAATCTGTCGAGGCTCGAGAAGATTTCCGCGAAGTCGGCGGAAGTCGAGGGTGAGACTGCCTGGCTCATTCCCGAGATTCTGGCGTTGAGCGATGAGAAAATCACGGAGTATCTCAGTAATGAGACGCTTGCATTATACAGGCGTTCGATAAAAGAGATACTCAGGGACAGGCCACATACTCTCGGTGCGGCGGAAGAGAGGATACTAGGGCTTGCATCTGATATCTTCTCGACTCCGCACAATGTCTTTTCGATGCTCAATGATGCCGATATGCGGTTCCCGTTCATAAGGGATGAGAATGGCGATGAGACTGAAATCACCCACGGCAACTATGGCACACTCATGGAATCCGAGAACCGCGAAGTTCGCAGATCCGCCTTTGAGTCGGTGCACAACGCATATTACGATTTTAGAAACACTTTCGCGGCGATTCTGGACGGAACGGTAAAAACGAATATTTTCGATGCGAAAATAAGAAGTTATGATTCTGCGCTCTCGGCATCCCTGCACGAAGAGAATATCCCCATTGAGATTTACGATAACATGATCTGCACGGTGAGATCTAATCTCGTTTTTTTTCACAGAAGTTTAAAGATCAGGAGAATGAAGTTGGGGCTGGACAGGCTTGAAATGTATGATCTGAGGTGTCCGCTTGCTCCAGAATACGCGAAGAAATACTCATGGAAGGAGGCATGTGAGATATTAATGCAGTCACTTGACCCCCTAGGTGATAAGTGCCGTGCTATTGCGGACGAGGCGCTTGGAAAAAGATGGATTGACATCTATGAGAACAGGGGCAAGAGGTCTGGCGCATATTCGGGCGGATGCTACGATTCTCCCCCCTACATCCTGATGAACTTCAACGGTACGTTGAGCGAGGTTTCCACTCTTGCTCACGAGATGGGGCATTCCCTCAATTCGCATCTGACAAACAGTCGGCAGGATTATCATTACTCGGACATAAGCATCTTCCTGTCGGAGATCGCCTCGAATGTCAATGAAATTCTCATGTTCAACTTCATTTTCGAAAACACCAGCGACGAAAAGTTTCGCTTCTATCTTATGGACCGGTTTGCCGATGACTTCAGGACTGTCGTATTCCGCCAGGCGATGTTTTCAGAATTCGAAAAGGCAATATATTCTCAAAGAGAGTCGGGTGAGCCACTCACTCACGAGCTCCTGTGCGAAACATATTACAAGCTCAACAGCAAATATCATGGCAAACAAGTGGGTACCGACAAGACAGTCCAGTCTGAGTGGGCGAGGATCCCGCATTTCCATTACGACTTCTATGTTTTCAAATATGTGACAGGATTTGTGGCCGCGCTAAAAATTTCCGAGATGCTCAGGAATGACCGCAAATACAGGGAGAGGTACATTGACTTTCTTGCCGCCGGAAGTTCCGATGATGCGATTCCAATATTACGGAATGCCGGGATTGATCTGAGCGATCCCGAAGTTTATGCCTGCTGTTTCCAAAAATTCAATGAAGTCTTGACATTCCTTGAAAAAACGACATGTAGGTGATATCTTACACGATTATCTGTAAATTTATTTTGTATAATAATGGGACATGGTGGACTTTATGAAGACTTCAGTTCTTGGGATGATACTTGCCGGAGGGGAAGGGACGAGACTTTATCCGTTGACAAAGGAGAGGGCGAAGCCCGCAGTGCCGTTTGGGGGAAAATACAGGATCATTGATTTCGCCCTAAGCAACTTTTTGAACAGTGGAATATTCAGCATTTTTGTGCTTACGCAATTTAGATCCCAGAGTCTTACTGAACATATAATAAATGGCTGGAACATTTCAGGGTTCCATGGGAAAGGGAGGTTTATAATCCCTGTCCCGGCGCAGATGAGAACGGATGACAAGAGATGGTATTGCGGCACAGCCGATGCAATATTCCAGAGCCTGCACCTTATAGAAGATTTTGTCCCGGATCTCGTTGCCGTGTTTGGCGGCGACCATATCTACAGGATGGATATCAGCCAGATGATCGAATCGCATATCGGCAAAGAGGCCCATGCGACCGTCGCAGCAATCCCAGTTCCCATCGCTGAAGCAAGCAGTTTTGGAGTTATCCAGGTTGACAGCGACTGGCGGATCATAGGTTTCGAGGAGAAGCCGGAGAATCCGAAGCCGATTCCTGGCGATCCGTCAAGGGCTCTAGTTTCGATGGGCAATTACATCTTTGATTCCAAGACCCTCGTACAACTCCTCAAGGATGATGCTGACATAAAGGAAAGTTCTCACGATTTTGGCCGAGACATACTTCCTTCCATTGTTCACACCGGGCGTCTTTATGCGTACAACTTCTATGAGAACAATATCCCCGGCAGGCAATATGGAAAACATTATTGGAGGGACGTCGGAACTCTCGAGTCATACTATTATGCGAACATGGACCTCAGGATGCCGGAGCCAGAGCTTGACCTCTACAATCCGAAGTGGCCGATATTCAACTACCACTACAGTCTTCCTCCTGCAAAGTTTATCCACAACGAGGAGATCAGCGCAATCGGATTGCCGAGAATCGGCAAGGCGATAAACTCCCTCGTATGCGATGGATGCATAATTTCCGGAAGCACTGTCACGAACTCCGTCCTGTTTAACTCCGTCCACGTCCACAGCTATGCTACTATCCACAACTCCATACTTCTCAATGACGTGGACATAGGAGAAAGATGCCTGCTCAGAAATGTGATCATTGACAAGCACGTCGAGCTTCCCCCTGGAACCACAATAGGATACGACAGGAAAAAGGACGAGGAGAAATACTTCACCTCAGATCTTGACCCCGACAAGGGTACATGGCTCACAGTGGTCGAAAAAAAGACCCGCAGCGTTGACAAACTGCCGCCCATAGTCGTGTAGGGTTGTCTCCACCTGAGATACAATGAAAAAGACCGTTGGACGAATACTGATGGGAATTGCCGTCGCAGGCTCGGCAGTGACAATGCTTTGGCTTCTATGGTTAGCTTCTGGTGTCATGGATTGCTGGGCTAGCAGGGAGAACATTGACAAGCTACCCTGCTATGCCAAACAGGTCGGCTATGCTGGCATCGTGGGTTGCTGTTGCACCGTATTGGCACTCGTTGGTCATGCCGTCATGGAAACATGCAGATGCGAAAAGAAAAATAATTCGGAGCATAACAAGCCCCCTGCTGTGGACCTCGCACGGCTTTGTCGCAGAGGAGCATTGTTGGACTGTTACTTACTAATAGTCTCAAAATAAGATTGTCGTAACCTTATTTTTATTCAGATTCGCTGTAGCCGCCCCCATGTTGGGGGCGAACACGGCCAGCGTGGCCGTGGCTACAACATGAAAAGTCAAAGCATTTGTCAATTTAATTATGCATTTATTCGTAAGTGTGTGAGTGTCAAGATGTTTCTATGATACTTTGGCGCAAAGGACGCGCTTTAATCAAAAGCTGCACTGCATATTGCAGGCGGCTCTTGCCTTGGAAATTATATCCGTTGGATAACCTCGTGCCGCAAGAAATACGAATATTTTATGCTTCCTCTTCATCAAGTTTTCCTCCCTCTCGAAGCTGGGCATTTTCCGTCTGAGAATCTCGACTGCTGTCTCAAGCATGTCATCGTAGGATTCGGATTGCAGAGAACTCAAAATGCCGTCTATTAATTCTTTTGAAAGCCCTCGTTTGAAAAGTTGCGACTTTATCTTGCGGGCTCCGAAACCCTTGCGGACGAGTTCCTCCGAGTAACATGCCGCAAACTTGTTGTCGTCGAGGAGCCCTAGCTCTGAAAGTTTCGACGTAGTATCATCAATGTCAGATTTGCTGAATCCCTTACGGAGCAGTTTTTGGGACAATTCCATTGTTGAATGCATTCGCCTCGAGAGAAGCTGTGCGGCCTTCCCGAGACATTTTTCTCTGTTGGATTCTTTCATCAAAACCTCGATCTAATCCAAGTTCAGAACTTCTGATCCGCTGAAAATAATAATGTCTTAAAATTCCACCCCGGGGGGAATTTCCATTCAGATTTCCCGGCTGTAATCCGTTTTGCGACAATCTTTTTTCCACATCTCCATAGCCATTGAAGCTGCGAGTTAGGAAATCTGAAAATTGGCAATTATATTAAATAATGATATAATTAATGAAAATCAAATTGGATCTGAAATTAAAGAGGAGAATAGGATATGGCGGTCAAATGCGAAAAGTTTACTGTCAACATGAAAAACTGCAACTGCACATATGAACCCTGCGATAAAAAAGGCAACTGCTGCGCCTGCATCCAGTATCATCTCGGGATGAAACAGCTTCCGGCATGCGCCTTCCCGGACAATGTCGAGAAAACCTGGGACAGGTCGTTCTCCAAGTTCTGCCAGACCTATGGCAAGTGAAAGTTTAGACCGGCTAATCCTTTGCAGAGAATATTATGATCAAGCTTAATCGTTCACAGGAGGCCGTAATAGCTCTTCTCGGACGGGAGGGCCCCCTTACGAGGAGACAGCTTTGCTCCAGCACTGGCCTGAGCTGGGCGGTCATTGCCAAGACGGTTTCACAACTTGGCAGTGCTGGCTTCCTAAAAGATGGAGAAACGCTTCCGACCCGCCGGAGGGGGAGGAATCCCGGAGAAGTCGTATTCAGCGACAAATATGTTATGGCAGGGATATCGGTGGGAAAAGATGCGGTCTCCTATTTCCTGCTTGAATTGAATTTCACTCTGGTTCTATCCGGGGAGGAGAGGCTTGCGCCGGGAGACGATCCGGTACCAGTCATCAATCGCTGTCTTGAGAAAATGTTCTCAAAGTTTGGGAAAAGGATCATCTCTGTTGGAATATCGTTTCCCGGTATAATTTCTTCCGATTGCGGGACGATAATTAAATCGGTCGACTTCCCTGAATGCGATGGCAGAAACATTCGGAACGAGATCAAGACCGCCTTGCGTTTCGATATTCCGGTCATAATCGAGAGAAACGCAGTATGTAACTTGAACTATCTAAAATTGGCGGACAAGGTAACGGAGGACATTCTTCTTGTGTCGGCATGTCATGGTGTCAGCACGGCACTTATGATTGATGGTGAAATAATTCATGGTAGAAGAGGGGGCATCGGAGAGATAGGACATCTTGAGATATCTTCTTTACCGGGAAACGCTGACGGCACCATCCCATGCGAATGTGGAAGAATAAACTGTGTCGAGACGATGGTGGGTGGCAAGTCATGGCAGAGGCGCTGGGAGGAGATGCGCGTCAGAAAATCAACGTTGCCCGAAGATATTTACGAAGCTGTGGGGAAGGCCGTGCCTTCGGCTCTGGAGCTTGTCGGTTCGAGCATGGATTTCATATATCCGTATCTGAGTTTCCTGGTGAGATTCTTCCGTCCGGAAAAACTTTTTTTCGTGCTAAATCTTCCAGAGTCTTCATCTCTTGTCATAACCACATGCCTTATAAGGTGTTTTGAAAAGGATGGAGTGACGGAAATTCCTGAAATGGGTTTTATCTTCGAAAATGACGGGGTGACAGGCAGGGGGGCGGCTCTTCTCGGCTTTGAATTCCTATCGGGCAATCCGTATTACAGGAAACTTGGTAAAGAGCTCTGACGGGAATGAACATCTCACATCTAAATTCCGGCGGTCTCATCACAAACTATCTTCAAGGAGCTTGCCCCCGCCGGATTTTATAAGGAAGATTTAAAATTATGGACATTTCAATGAGAGGCTTTCTAGAATATCTCAGAAATGAGAGGCAGGCTTCGGATCATACTGTCGAAAGTTACAGGATGGACATCGAACAGTTCGCCAGGCTCATGATGAAGAAGCAACTCGAGAACGATTCCGCAGACTGGAACCAGCCAGATGTCTATACCGCCAGACTTTTCGTCGTGGAACTTCAAAATCATCAGCTTTCAAAAAGTTCCATCATGAGAAAGATTTCCTCGATGAGATCATTCTACCGATTCCTCATTCGGGAGAACAAAGCCGCAAAAAATCCATTCTCAGGCCTCTCCTCGCCTAAACGGGAGAAGAAGCTCCCAAAGTTCATGTCCGTGAACGAAGTGGGAAGGCTTCTTGATGCGCCTGCAAAATACTGGAAGGATGCGGATGCCGCCGGAGCCGCAAAGGATGCTGAATCTGCAAATTTCGCGGATGCCAGAGATTCCGCAATCCTCGAAGTTATTTACAGCGGCGGCCTCAGGATAAACGAGGCGATAGGGCTGAACATGGACAGCATTGATCTTCTTAGCGATGTGATGAAAGTCAGAGGGAAGGGAAAGAAGGAACGGATCGCGGCGCTCGGAACACCTGCCGTCAGAGCATTGAAAAAATACCTTGAGACCAGAAACATGCGTAGCAGCGATACCAGACCCAACTCGCCGCTCTTCGTCAACAAGGACGGTGGAAGAATCACAGCCCGCTCGTTCCAGAGGCATCTTAAAAATTATTTGGCGACAGCGGGGCTTCCCCACGATATGACCCCGCACAAATTGCGGCATTCCTTCGCGACTCATCTTCTCGATGCCGGTGCCGACCTTAGGAGTGTCCAGGAACTGCTCGGCCATGCAAATCTCTCAACCACACAGATTTACACCCATGTCACTGCCGAAAGACTGAAGGCGGTATATTCCAAGGCCCACCCCAGAGCCAAATAGCGGAGAATGTCCCCCATAGTATGGTAAATCCGGAAAATTGTAATGCATGCATTCCTGCCTGCAATTCTAAACTACAGTCGAGTTCTACTCGACCGCGGTCGAATAGAGTTCGACCTTCCATCTCGAAGGCAACCCTTCCTGCAATTTCTGAATCCTATCAAATTTTCCCCGCCGCCCATATTGCGAGTTTTTCCCTGAAGATTTTCGCGTTGTGCCTTATGTCCACCGGGAATGATGGATGAAACAGGAATTTGTTAATGCCTATAGTCAATGGACTTGTGCCGGCAAGTCTTTCAAGATCGGCTATGAAATTCTTCCTTTCGGAAATATTCCTCGGCATTTTTCCTCTCCTGGGTTCTACAATCAGTACTGGTGTCTGCATTCCTTTTCCTCCGGCTCCTACAAGAGCGCTTCTCAACACATCGGGATGTCGGTTGAATATTGCCTCGCATCGGACAGGATAGAGGATTCCATTCTTTGTGGAAATCCTGTGTGTCTTTCGTCCTGTGAACCATAGCCTTCCCTTTTCATCGAAGTATCCGGTATCTCCGATGCGGTGCCATACGAAACCGGACGGATCTGCGATTTTTGCATTTTTCGTGTGTTCCGGTTCGTTGTAATATTCTGGAGTCACGACAGGCCCCGAGACTGCGATCTCTCCAATTTTGCCGTCTGCCAGAATAAGGTTGTCATTCCATTTTTCTACTTCAGAATCGCTTGGGCTTATTACTTTGATTGTTATTCCCTTTATTGGTCGTCCTACGCAGTATCCTTTTCCATTTTCAGTGTCAGCGGCAGTTTCCGCGAGCATTTCCGAGCCTGTGAAATTTGCGATAGGGAGACACTCAGTGGCACCATATGGGACGATTGTTTCGCCACCGTCCGGCATTATCTTCTTCATGTTTGCGTGAACGAGAGCCGGGACAGGCGCGCCTGCCATCAATGCCTTACGGAGTGTTTTCAGCCTGATCCCATTTCGGATGCAGTAGTCTGAGACATTTCGCCAGAGGGTGGGGGAGGCGAATGAGAATGTTACATTGTTGTCCTCGATGATCCGGACGATTTGCGCGGGATCAGCCTCCGCGGGCCTGGAGGGATTGAAGTCTGGAATCACGGATTTCATGCCGAGTGCGGCGCTGAACAATGCGAAAAGGGGAAAAGCCGGCATGTCGGTTTCAGAGGGGCCAGCTCCATATTCTTCCTTTATGATCTGAAGCTGTGTGACATATATCTTGTGAGTATATATGACCCCTTTTGGTGCACCAGTGCTTCCCGTCGTGAAAACGATCGCGGCCATTTCATCCGGCGAAGTCTTCTCGATTTCTGCGGATTTCGCATCGTTCGCATCAGTGTGTAGTCGTTTGACTCCTGGTGGTGTGATCCCTCCGCCTGTGGACAATTTCATTTTTATGTTATTGAAAGTTCCGGGGAAGAGCAGGGCGATCCAGTGTGCTTTCGGGATTGCGAGCATCGCATCTGGCGCTGTTTTTCTTACGCATCCGAGAAGATTCCGAATACCCATTCCGGGATCTATCAGGACGGGAATTGCGCCGGTCTTGAAAACTGCGAAGGTCGCGGCGATGAAATCGAAGCCAGGTCTCAGCATCAGGAGGACTTTCATCCCTTTCCTGACTCCGTTTCTGCGAATTTCGCACGCGAAGGAATCCGAGAGAGTATTTAGTTGTCTGAAAGTTATCGAGGGATACTCGGATTTATTGCCACGTCTCTTGACACATACGAGCGCGGTCCTGTCCGGATATTGTTCCGCCACTTCCGGCAAGAATTCCGATATGTTGTTTTTAGTCACTGCCATCTTAAATTTCGTGTCCATCCGCTATTTTAATGAGTTTCGAATTCGATCCGGATGTCGGCGTAGATCAAGCACTCTGTAAACTACTGTCAGATTGCCATCAATCTTATAGTAAATAGCATAGGGAAATCTTAGAGAATCTTGATTTTCATTCAAATCGCTTCCTGAGCTCACGCTTTGCCGTTGACCAGTCGGAGACTTGTTCTTGGCCGGAAGCCATTCGAGTTGCAGTATCTTGTAACACTTCTTCGTGCCATGCAGGAGATTCAACACCCGCATCGTCCTTGGATAAGTCAAACCATATCGCTTCCATTGTCTGAAGCTTCTCTTCTCGGGTCATCTGATCAATTTGTATTTGAGTTGTCATAATGAAATACTATAGCACCGCCATTAAGATTATCAAGTCTCTTGCATTTCATGGTGAACGTTGAAAATTTGCCCCCGCATTTTACCATATAATCCGAGGAATAAAAAATGTAATTTTTTGATTTTCCCTGCTTTACAAGTTTAGTCTAAAGGAACTTTCTGGTTATTATTCGATCCATCGCAAATTTATCTTGATGAGCCGTTCTCTGCCTTAATCCTGTCTTCAAATTCTGGATAGAGCATTCTTTTCCCATGAACAACTGCAAGAACATACACAAAATTATCTCTGATGTCGTATATAATCCTATAGTTGGAGACAAAATGCTCGCGGACATTTTCATCCATTTCCTCTGGGACAACACGCACAGAAAAAGGAAATGTTTTTAAGAGGCTTGTCTTCTGGAGAATTCTTGTTACAACCGATGCGGCGTAGAAATGGGAGTCTCTTTCGATGTATCTCGCAATTTCCTCAATGTCGTTCAAGGCTTCAGGCGACCAAACTACTTGATAATCCATTTTTCAAGCCTTTTCTCAACTTCTTCCTGAGTAAAGACCTTCCCTTCTTTGATCTGTTCTCTGGATTTTCTGAGTTTGTCAGCGACAAAAAGATGGTATTGGATGTCTTCAAAAGAAATGTCGTCAGGAAGACTTTTGATTATGTTTTCCGCCTCAATTTTTGCGGTGGCTACCATGGACCGCTCCTTTTCACTTTAAATTTAGCATAGCATGAATTCCTCGAATTTCAATTCTGCAACATCTTATGATTTACCCCCGCCTTCCTGGCGTTCGGCAGAACATTTTTCTGGTTCGGTTTTTTCCCTTGTAGGGCTGCCAGCTTCAGCTGGTCCGCTACGGCGGAAAAGCCCGAGATTCCTAAGCCCAGGGCAACGCCCTGGGAAAACGAAAACAACAAATAATAAAGGGCTGTAAGCCCGTAATAAAAATACACACGGACAGGATAAATTCAATTTTATTCCGCACCTACAGCGCTTGATTTAATGGGGGGATCATTTCCCTGGGGCTTCCACCCCAGGCTGAGGAATTCCGGGCTTACAGCCCTTCCGTAAAGTCTTTTATTTTATCATAGAGAACTATTCTTCGACACATGTGGTTTTCCCATAATATTTATTTGATTTTTTGTGCTTTATGTGCTTTATTGTGACTAACATTTTGTAAGTAGTTCCAGGAGTCTGTTTTTTTCTGTGGAATCACCGGCATCTTTCCAGAGCAGGGCAAGACCTGCTTTTATTTTATCGGGATCCACTCCATAGAGTTCACGAGCTGCGAATTTCGCAGATTCTAGAATCTTTTCGGGAAAGACCTCCTGTGCAAGGCACACTCTTGCTGTTCCTACAAGTCTGTCGTCCCATCCCATTTTTCTGTCGAGATCGCGGCATATCCTCTCGACCTTGTCCATGAGAAAAGGATTAGTCATTCTGCATATCAGATCTTCTGCATATTCTTTGAAGCCGGCCTCGGTGAAGAGATTGTCAAAGTTCTTCCATTTCCGGCATAGAGCTTTTCCGCATTCGTCAGTGAAGGCTGAAAGAGCGTATGCAGTTATTTCCGGATATTTTGAAATCTCGTGCATATATGTGAGTTTCTTTTCCAGGGCGCGCAATCCGAGTAGGAAGTGTATTGCATTGTGTCCGTAAAGTTTGGCCTCTTCGAACGGATAGAGATCCTTGACTGGAATCAGATCCTTTATTCTGCGCTTTTCAACGCCGGGGAAGGAACTTATGAATATTTTATTGAAGGCCTCGACCAGGTGCCCTTTTCCCGCCGTGTCAGTCAACATTGCGAGATTTCTGGACTTGCACTCGTCTGCATTTACGACACTGCTCATTTTGCCGATGACGGTGTTGGCGAAGGACGTATTGCGAAATTCGCAGCCAAGCTCTTTCTCAAGAAGTTCCGCCGCGTGATTGTTGTTCTCGGATGTGTAGATGATCCTCCGTCTGTCGGGATCAAGGTCGAAACCCTCTTTCAGCCATGGACTTATGTGTTTGTAGAATGCGACACTCGGAAGTGCCGTATTGATTTCATCTGCGTCTCTGGCCGTTGAGACGAGCGCTTTCAAGTCGCCGGGATCGCTCGGATTGTAGATTTCTATCCCCTCTATCGTCTCGACCCGGACCTTGTTGCTTTCCGCAATGTTGATGGAAATCATGCCAGACGATTTCCTGACAGCGGAGCATATATTTTTGTCAACTTCTGCGATCACGATCCGATCGAATCCCGCACGGCGGGCTCCGGGAATGAAAATGCCGGTCTGTATTGGCCCAAGCCCTATGCCAAGAAAAACACTCATGAGAAGCTTCCTTTAAACGATGATTATAAAATATGTTAATAACTATAAATCAGTGAAATCCAGAACAATAAGATATCCGTGCAAGTTGAGTTGGAACATAGCTTAAAATGCGCCAATATCAATGTGGAGAAGGACGAATAAAAGACAAAAAAACAATTTTGAGACACTTGAAATAAGTATCATAAATGATACAAGAAGAAATAGAAACAGCAAGAAGGCGACAAAAAGAGGTGAACCCATGATGACACATAAGGAATTGAAAGGTAAAGCTTTATCCAATCCAAAGGTCAGGGGGATATATGAGAATCCCGGCATTGAAATGGAACTCCTAGATATATTTCTCAAGGCCAGAAAGATTACAGGCCTGACGCAGGATGAGATTGCAAGGCGGATGAAAACAAGCAGGCCGGTCGTCGCAAGAATTGAGTCGGGGGGCCAAAAGCATTCCCCAAGCATCCGGACTTTGCAGAAATATGCCTCAGCAGTCGGATTCCGGCTAAAAATTGATCTTGTCCCGGATCACGGGAAAAGAGTACACACCGGTATTATGTAATACCAAGTTGCAATCAAAAGGCAAGTCTATAAAGTTCCGTGACGCATAATGTAGCCGCCCCCGCATGTCTCGCCGTAGCTTCTTTGCGTAGGCGGATGTTGGGGGCGAACACGGCCAGCATCCTACTATGCCAAGGCTTCGTAGGACAGGTGGCCGTGGCTACAACAAATCCCCACACATTGTTACTATTCCATTTATTGCAAATTTATGTAACTGTGGCATATCAATTCAACCCGAGGACATCCTGCATGTTGTAGAGGCCGGGGGTGGCGTTATGAAGGAAGCGGACGGCACGTAGGGCGCCTTTGGCGAAAGTGTCACGGCTCGAGGCCTTGTGGATCAACTCTATTCTTTCTCCGTCGGCGGCGAAAATCACAGTGTGATCTCCTACGACATCTCCGCCTCGGACTGCGTGTATGCCAATCTCCCCCTTCTTCCTTTCGCCGGTCATTCCCTCTCTTCCATAGACAGCCTTGTCCTTGAGCGCGACATTTTTTGCTTTTACGATTGATTCGGCCAACATGAGCGCTGTTCCGCTAGGCGCGTCCTTTTTCTTGTTGTGATGCATCTCCACAATTTCGATGTCATAGTCTTTGCCAAGTGTTTTGGCCGTGACTGCGCAGAGTTTTGAAAGCATATTGACGCCTATGCTCATATTGGATGAAAGGACAATGCGGCCGCCAGAATTTGCGAGTTTTTTCAATTCAGCCTTGTCTGCGGGGGAGAGCGCGGTTGTCCCGATTACGACTGCGCATCCGGCGGCGACTGCGAGTTTCGCATTTTCGACGACCGGGCCTGTGCTGAAGTCGATCAATGCGTTTGCACCCTTGACAACTGATTTCAAATCATTTGATATCTTGACTCCGGCACTTCCGCATCCGGCGACAAGGCCGACATCCTGTCCCAAGAGAGGGCTCTCCGGATATTCTGTGGCGCCCGACAGCTTCATGTCGTGGGATTCCGTTATGAGGTTCACAAGTCTTTTCCCCATTCGGCCTGCGGCTCCTATGACAATAACTTTAATCATTTGCTTGTCTCCATAGTATGTGCTTAATAATTATTTATTTTTCTAGATGCTGGCATTGCTTCTTGTTTGATTCTTGACAGATATTTCAAGCTGTGGGAATGCCATCACTATGTTTTCTTCTCGGGAACGCCTGTCAATAGTGTAATTTAAGTCGGAAATCACCTTTCCGGCAATGTTTATGTTATCTATCCATACGAAAAGAGAGAAATCCAGTGTGCTGTTTCCGAACTGGGAGAACCAGACCACGGGTTCCGGACTTTTCAGGACGTTCTGATGATTCCGTGCGGCTTCCATAAGGACACTCCTAACCTTTTCGACATCTGAACCGTAGGCGACTCCTATCTTGATTTCCTTCTTTACAACCAGATCGTTCCTTGTCCAGTTTATGATTTTCGTATTCAGCATGTCGGAATTTGGAACCGCGATCAGCGCATTGTCCATGGTCTGTATTGTTGTGCTACGGACATTGATTTCCAGGACTTTAGCCATGATGTTGTCCATCTGGATGATGTCCCCCTGGCGTACTGTCCCTCCAAAAATGATGAGGAGGCCGCTTATGAAGTTGTTCACAATGTGCTGCAGGCCGAATCCTATTCCAAGGCTCAGTCCTCCGGCAATGACCGTCAGGCTTGTCAGGCTGAATCCAATCAGATATAGTAGAGCTACGCAGTAGATGCACCAAAGGACATAGGATGAAACAGACTTCAATGAATGCACGGTGCTGGCGTCAACGGAGTTGGAGCGGACGTGCTCGAGAATGTTGTGTATTACACTTGTAACGGTTTTGAAGACGAAAAAGAGGAATATCCCGGAGATGAGTCTCAGTATGTTGAGGTTGATTCCAAACACGGCGATTCCGGTTCCGAGCAACTGCAATACGGCAATGGGATCGACAAGTTGATCCGCGAACCAGAATGCTGAAATCACGAGGATGCCAGACCAGATGACGGGGACTCCGAGTCCAAGGATGACGACTTTGAGCAAGTCGCTTCTGATTGCCTTCTGCATCTCGACGATGAGCCTGTTTGAGAAGTAGCTCATGTTGGAGGCCAGCTGGAGGCCTATGGAAAAGATCAGGAATGCAAAGACCAGCAGTATGGAGAGAAACAAATATCCAAGCAGTGAGATTGCCATTGCGATGAAGACTCCCCAGAATGAGATGGAGGCGAGATTTTTTTCAAGGCGAGGAAGTTCCTTGTTTTTGACTTGTCTGAGAGGTTCCATGAAGAGGATGAGGGTTAAAGGCCAGATCAGGAAGAGAAACATTATTGAAAGATCCAGTATTTCATATGACACGTTCAGTGCATATATCAGAAACACTGGCAGGAGAGGAGAATAGGAGGGGGTCAAATCCTTTGCACGGATAATGCTTAGAGCCCAGGCGAAATCCATGAAGGCGAGTGTCCCTAAAATTACGGACAGGCGTGACGTAATTATGTTTTCCGGGAATGGCACCATAAGAAGACCATATATGAAAAGGATGAATGCAGGGACGGCGGACAAGAATGATCTGAGCAAGACAGATCTGCCTTTATGCGGGATATCAGCAGACTTGCAGATTTTAACAACAGATCTTCTTAAAAGGAGATAGATTGGAATTCCCGCCAAGATCAGAAGCAGAAGCAGATCCTTATAATCGGCAAGGTTGTTCGGGAGCCTTTCCTGCATGCTTCTGAGGTATCTTTTGGCCCACAGCTTTAAATCGTTGATCACTATGGCGGTTGAATATGTGAAAATCCGCCTATTTTTCTGCAGGAAATAATGTTTCATCTTGTCTGGAACTTCATTTCTGAGTTCTCCCTCTTGGCTCTCGAGATTGGATGAAAGTTTTTCCGCAGGTTCAAGTGTCGTCTTAATTATCCTGCCAGCTTTTTCAAGCCTGGCGGCTATCATGGCAAGCGTGGCATTGAGTTCTTTAAGCACATTCAAGTCTTCCTGATTGAGAGGCTTTGCCTCAAGGGATCTTATGTCGCCGAGCATATTATTTAAGAGATCGGAATACCTTTCGTTTGATTTCTTAAAGATTCTGACCTGATCGAGCTGTGTCCTGAATTTTGAAATGTTCCTATAATATTCCTTTCGCATGAGCCTGTAGTGATAAGGGCTCATCACATTGTTAAGGAAGAGAAACCGTATTTGGTGGTTCCGCGTCTCAGTTTCCGAAGTGACTTGTTCAAGTTCCCTGGATGCCTTACGGAGCATTTCCTCATAAAGGTCAATCTGGCTGAAATAGTCATGCAGTTCCTCTGTCCTTGTACGGAGGATGTTGGACCAACTCCCATTTTCGGAGGAGTCATCGCCTGTCCCATTATTGGCTGCTGCAAGAAATGGCATCAGCAGAGCATTTGAGAGAAACATTGAAATTACGAAGCAGAATAATGTATTTTTCATTCGGGATTTTTTATTTTCATATTGTTGTGAAGATAATTGAATTGCCGGGGAAATCAAGGGGAACTTCTGGGAAACATGGAAAAACTGTAATGCGTCTTTTCCGGCAAATGACCTTTTTGGAGGGACGCGCTCCGCCGCGTCCGCCTAAGGCCACGACAGAGCGTGGCCCTCCACCGCCAAAGGCTGGCGCATTATGAAAAACTGCCTTATTGCCCTCAACTCCTGACTGGGCGGATTCAGGCATTTGATTCTTCCTCAGGCAGGCTGATTAGAGTATCCAGTTCAGAGAATGCAGAGTGGAAGGGGGATGTAGGCTCGCATTCCTGGCTCGTTCCATCATAACACCCTTCCAGTCGGAACTTCTCGTGCTCATTGTCATGACAGTATGTGCAGAGCAGCTCCCAGTTACTACCATCGGCGGGATTGTTTTCGTGATTGTGATCCTTGTGATGAACTGTGAGTTCGCTGATTTTTTTTCCTGAGAATTCGCAGTTGCATCTTGCGCAGACATGTGGGAAAAGGCCGAGTGCGCGTTCGCGGTAACTTTTCCGTTTCACCGCCGTGTCGCTCATCAGTTTGCCGAGCATTTTCGCCCGTTGTTCCGGGCTCAACAATGTTTTTTTTGTTCCCATGATAACCTTTGCATAGTCAACTTCTCTCCTTATCTGCTGGGAAAGGCGCATGTGCCAAAGAATAGACAGTCTAAACCACAATATGATATTACATGGATTAATCTACATCATATAAAAAGCATTTCAAATTACGGTTATTTTCTAATATACCGTTCGGTCAATTGCTCCAGTGTGGGATGGTCGGGATAAAATTCGCCCTGTGGCCCCATGAAGCCAGTGGCTGTCTTAGTCAGCGGAATCAGAGTGAATGTTCCATTCCCGTTGGGAAGATATATGTCATACTTGCCGGAATCAGGCTTTGACGCCGTGCCTTGATCCGGTGAATCAGCGGGGGGTGGGGACTGTTGCTGCTTCACAACAGCCGGAGGTGCGGGCTGCACTACGACAGTTTCCCGGGCGGGAGCCTGCACAATGACTGTCGTGGGCGGAGCCTGCACGACAACGGGAGGAGGATTGACGACTACATAACCAACTCCTCCGGGCGCCGTGGAGAAATAAGTGCCTGCATAATAGTAATAAGGTGCTCTGTCAACATAAACTACAGTACGCTCTGGTGGGAGATACATGACAACTGTTCCAAGAACAAGAGCCCCGACTTCCAATCCGAAATCAGTCCAGAATAGAGCCCTTCCGCCAGACCCCCATCCGCCCCAGTGGCCATGTCCATGGTCTCCACCTCCGGAAGGGCCATGGTTTCCACCTTCAGAAGGACCATGACCTCCACCGGGGTTATGACCTCCGCCGCCGCCAGGGCCGCGACCTCCGTCTCCGGCGCTAAACGCAGTGATTGACAACACGAGGGAAGAGACGACCAAGATTCTGAGCAAAGATTTTTTCAACATGGCAATTTCCTTAAGTTAGGATTTATGATTTCAAACTGTATTGCGATATACACAAATAACGGACTTGCCATAGGATTTATTGTTTTAAATCAGAAATATTTTTAAAGTGACTTTCAATGTGTGGATGTGATTGAGAATATCCTGAGGCACTGCGGATTCTGCGGCGAAGATGTAGCAAAGGCATCGCAGAAAGATCCCATCATTTCATTGACTTTGCATTTCTCCTTGTCTTTCCGTTATTGCCAGACCTTTCCCCCCCGCTCCGTCCGGAGCGAGGAGGGAAAGGGAGGAATTTCCACTGTTTACCAGAATTTTCCTATTGAATCTTCAATCCTCCCGACTTATTGTCCTTCGTGCTAAAAATCAAAATTTCTATCAGATTGAGGAATCTTGGATATGAGTATGCTTTCTCGAATGACAGTCTTGGCGTTTTGCATGCAGGCCTGTGCGTTGACGGCGGATGAGAATGAACTGCGTGTGAAGACTTCGTCGGACATCCCGGTGGTTTTTGACGGCCATGTGTCAAAGTTTGAGTATTATGATGCCGCAGTCGTAAATTTCCAAAACAGCCATGGACAGGTGACCGCATATATCAAAAGCGATGCGGAATTCCTCTATTTCGCGTTCGAAATACCAGACACGCCAGTGCATATGGACGACAACCCGTTGCGGATGGGGGACGACATTGTCGTCATGATTGATGTGGATAACGTGCGTCCGGCAAAGCCTGGCGCAAATGACATCAGGGCGTATATCCGCCGAAAACCGGAAAATTCTCGGATGCAGAAAGGAGACCTGAAGACGTGGCAGGATTACTGGGGCAAATGGGAATATCGGTCACATTCCTATGTGGCCGGCTGGGAAGTCGAATGCCGCGTACCCCTGAGAGGGATGACAAACGAGATTTTTACAAACCCGGTTGAAGCCAAGGCGGAGGCAGATGAAACCAAAATGGGGATTTCATTCCGCCTATGGGGCAATATCCCTCCCAAGAAATGGGCATGGCCGTCCCCGGCGGATGAAGAACGGCCAGACACCTGGGGGACTTTGATCTTGAAGAAATGATCATTGATGCACATACCCATATGCCAAGCTCTGGCTGGCATGGATGTAACGACTTTTTTCACACGGCTGATATTGCCGTGGGATATTTGAAACAAAGAGAAATCAATGCCGCGCTTTTCAATATCTGGAAACTGTAATCAACGTCAGACCGTATCAGTTGCTGTGCATGGTGTGTTCGCAGGGAGAGGGTCATTCCAGACCTCCGGAAAACAACTCGCAATGATTGTCGGCAGGATTAGGGCAAATCCTGATGTGCCTGTCACCATAAGATGCAATGTGGGGCCCAGCTTTGAATTTCAGAATATAGATTCCTGAAATGACACGTGCGGAAGTGCCGAAAACAATCAGAAGCGGGATCTCGACATCCTGCATAAGCTTGATCGTAAGTATTCTAGTTTGATACATAGTTTAGTGAATATTTATTTATGTTCTCTCCTGTTGAGATAAAAAATACGAAGTTCTGGATGACGCTTGGCGAGATTCCAGGCGGCATTGCCTGGGCCGGGATCGGCATCAGCTATCTTACTGGCTTTTTCCTTCTTCTGAAGGCCAGCAGCTTCCAGATTGGCCTAATTTCAGACTTCTTGATTCGTGGAAAAAGAGGTTGTATGGTTTTCAGTCACCGGACGATGCCGGTGCGAGCATCTTGTAGACCATTCGCAACTCCGTGCCAGGGTAGATGAACTCCGCGTCATTCAAGTGGACAAGCAT
>CAIQLG010000270.1 GCA_903872565.1 uncultured Lentisphaerota bacterium
ACGGGGTGGACAAGACGTTGGCAAAATCCAAGGGCATCCTCTGCTGCAACACGCCTGGGGTCCTGGACGATTCGGTGGCGGAATGCGCCGTGGGATTGATGCTCGCTTCCGCAAGGCATATTGCCGCTTCTTCCGCCGCCAGTAGGGCAGGTGTCTGGAATCCCAGACTGGGCGCCGAACTGGCTCGGAAGACCTTGGCTGTCATCGGGTGCGGCCATATCGGGCGAAAAGTCGCGAAAATCGCAAAATACGGGCTGGGGATGAAGACCGTTGGTTTTGATGTGGCGGCGCCTAAAGACACGAGTGGGATTGATGAATTCACATTCGATTTCAACCATGCCGTGAAAAATGCCGATGTCGTCTCCCTCCATATCCCTGGCATTCCGGCGACACGGGACTTCATAAATCAGGATAGGCTGAAAGTGATGAAACGTACGGCCATCCTCGTCAACACGGCGCGGGGCAGCATACTGGACGAAGACGCCCTCTTTGACGCGCTCCAATCCGGCATCATCGCCGGGGCGGCTCTGGATGTCTTCAAAACGGAACCCTTTGCGCCGCAAGATCCTGAGAAGGATTTGCGTACACTCGACGGCATAGTCATGACACCCCATATAGGCAGTAGCACTGTTGACGCATGTGAACGCATGGCCAGGGCGGCATTGAGGAATATCGAATTGGCGGCACAGGGAAAAATAAACGAGATGGATCTTCTAACGGAATAATGCGCCATGTAACGGCGGAGTGAAATTTATGCAATTAAAACGGCTGCTTGTATCAAAACAATCGTTCCGGGAAATTTTATAAAAGTCAGATTATAAAAGGAGTCTGCATATGAAGAAGAAAATCGAAAAAGAAAAGAGTGTCAACAAAGCGGAATTCTCCCTGCCAGCAGAGTGGCAGGTGGTCGGGCCTGTCGAAAAAGACCGTCCGTTGATGCCAGAATTGCTCACGCAAATTCCCGAGTCGCTGGTGGCGTTCGGCGAGAAACGCGCGCCCCAAAAAGTGAAGGCGGAAAGCGGGCGCCTGGATCTGGGGCCTCTACTGCCTGGCAGCGGACTGGGGCGGAGCGCCCTGGTTTACATCCCGTTCACGTCGGACTGCCACCAGACCGTGATGTTCGGCTTTGGTGCCGACTGGTGGCTTGACGCGTACCTGGATGGCGAGCGTGTGGTGGACACCTTGGCGGAAGGCAACCTCTATTGCCCGCCGAGTGTGGCCGATCACCTTAAGATCGTGGCCTTGGAGAAGGGACGGCATCTGCTGGCCATTCGGTTCACAAGCGGAATCGCGTCTGCCGTACTGTGCGCCGCCTGCTCAAATGACATGGATACGTTGTGTGTTGTCCTGGCGCGGACTCTTTCGACTCGCGCCATCCTGTCGCTGCCGTCGTGGCAAAACCGGGCGTTATTACAAGAACTGCTCGGAGGAAAAGCCAAAGAATATTAATTAAAGGAGTACCATTAATGTCAACATCATCGAATGCAAAGTCAGGCCAACCGGTGCGGGTTGCGAAATCCCATCAAGGCTTGTTGAGCAATCGGCCGGTGCAGGGTTTTCCCGGGCATCTGATCGGCCATTACATCTGGGACAAGGAACTGTCAGACCGATTTTTGGTTTTCCGCAAGCGCTTCGAATGCGACAAAGCGCCCGAGAGAGCCTTGCTGCACATTGTCGCCGCCCACAAATACCAGCTCTTCGTGAATGGGGAGTACATCGGCCGCGGACCCTGCCGTAACGTGCATCCCGGTTGGACGCGCTACGACACGCATGACATCGCCGCACGCCTCCATCCAGGCGCGAACAGTATCGTGGTCCTGGCCTTTGTCTCGGTAAAGGGGGTCGGTGCATTACCCAGCCTTTTCTCGTCGCAGCGTGTCGGCGGCTTGTTCGTTCAGGCGGAGTTGTTCGACGGCGACCTGTGTACGGTGGTCGCCACCGATGACACCTGGCGGGTGAAACGCCCCGAGCGGTATCGCCGCGACACTTTGGCGGCAAACGCCTATCAGGATATTCCTTTCGAATACGTCGAGGCGGACAAGGACAAGGATCAGGACGGATGGATGAGGACTGATTTTGACGACAGCGAATGGCAGAGGACCTTCATACGTCCGGCGAAGGCCAGTAAATTTGACGGAGCCAAGGACTTCATTCAGTGCCTGGAGCCGCGCCCCACACCGCTTTTGCGCGAGCGCTTGCTGTTGCCGATGGCGATTGTGCAAACCGGCGAGATTGACGCCGCAGCCGTCGCGCAGTTCAATGACATTGCCCCGTTCGGCGAGCTGGACGTGGCCAAGCGCCTGTGGTATTCTCCCCTGCATCCCTTGGAGCGGGCCTCTATTACGGATCCCGACAACCTGCTCCGCGAGCCGGGCATCGGCATCGTCATGCGGAGTCACGTCACCGAAGGTGGAGCGACGCGGGATCCCGTCGTCATTCTCGACTTCGGCCGCCTGGTGATGGGAATGCCGGAATTGATCTTCGAGACAGAGCCGGGTGCGGTGGTGGAGATCGCCTACGCCGAAAGCATGCGGGATGGAAAGGTGCAGTTTTATCACGACAAGACCAGGTGCCTTGCCGACCGCTACGTGGCCGGGACCGGTCGGCAGACCTGGAGGATCTTCGAACCGCGCATGGCCATCCGTTATCTGCAGGTGGTGTTCCGGACCGGTGGGCACCCCGCCCGCCTGCTGTCCGCCCGGCTCGTGGCGCAGGAATATCCGGTTGAGGAGCGCGGGCGCTTCGAATGCTCGGACGAGACGTTGACGCGTGTCTGGCGGGCGTCGGTGGACACGGTTTTCCTGGCGCTGGAGGATGTCCTGACGTGCGACTCCATCCGCGAACGGGCATATTATTTCGTGGTGGGTGAATTGGAGCAGCATCATCTTACAATGTATGCCGCCTATGGCGATCTGGCCATCACCGACACGCATTTCATCGACACGGCCAGACATCAGGATGCCGATGGCAATTGGCCAGGGCTCGTGATGATTGCGAACCTTACCGGCATCAAGTACTATGCTTCTTACTACCCATCCGCCGTTTTACGGCGGCATCGATACTTCGGCAAGGAGGGATTTCTCGAAGCGCAGTATCCCGTCATCAGCCGCCTGATGGGGTGGTTCGAACGCCGCAGTGATGCCGACGGACTGCTCTGCATTTATTCCGCTGCCTGGCATGACTGGGCTGACACCGAAATGGACGGCGTGAATCTGGAAGTCAACGCCACATATATTCAAGCTCTCACGGCTGCGGCCGCCATCGCCGACGAATTGGGGAAGACGCGGGAGGCAGGGGAGTGGCGGCAACAGGCGGAGCGGATCCGCGTGGCCATTCGGCGGCAGCATTGGGACGAGGCGAACGGCTGCTTCCGCGACAGCGTTGTCGATGGGCGGCAAGCCAGGCAAATCACGGAATTGTCCAACGCCCTGGCGCTGCTGTCCGGCATCGCCTCGGAAAGCCAGGCGGCGCGCGTGGCGGAAAACCTGGTCGCATGGTCGAAGTTGCCGGCGATGCATGACGCGAACGGCAATCATGGTGTGCGCTGTTCTGCCACTGTTCTGGAGAACGGCTTGAAGATTTCCCGCGTGACACCGCTGTATGTGTGGCATGTCATCGATGCCCTTGTACAGGCCGGAAGGGCGGCCGAGGCGTGGGCCTATCTCTCCGCCTCTTACGGAAGCGTGTTTGAGGGGGCGGATGCCCGCTTCCTCCCTGAATCATGGATCAACATGCGGCAGATTAAGTCACTGAATTCATCATCTGCCATTCATGGCGGTGGAGCGGGAGTCGCATTCCTGCTGTCCTGTCAGGCGCTGGGGGTTCAGCCGTTGGAGCCGGGGTTCAAGCGCGCCCGGATCGAGCCGCAGATCGGCAATTTGACCTGGGCCAAAGGCGTCTTTCCTTCCGCGCGGGGCGACATCGCGGTGGACTGGAAACGCAAGGGTAAGAAGTTCGAGCTTGAGGTAGCGTTGCCGGATGGACTGGACTGCAAACTCGTGGTGCCAGTCTTGGATGGCTCGAAGACGGTTACCCACAACGGCGCGTCCTGCGCCGTGACCGGTGACGGCCGGGCGGTCATCACCGTCAACGGCGGGAAACACACCGTTATCAGTGGGCGGTAAAAATTAATAGGCTAAACAATAACTTATATTTGAAAGGAAAATCCATGTCGAAGATTAAGCAGAAAAAAGACCAGCAGAAGCATGCCACAGACTATGACTTCCAAGGAAGCGACTACGTATTGCCGTCCCGATGCGTTCCGGACGGTAGCTGGAAGAGTCATGACCGAGGCGATAAAGCACTTTCCGAAGTGCGTCAACCGGAGGTGTTCGAGACCGAACACCATGTCTATTCCAGTCCGTTCAATTACGCCAACGTGGAACTGCGCAACTGGAATGAAGGTCACGCAGCCAAAGGACCGGAATTCCTGGCCGACCAAGGCAGCATCACAATCGTCGAGACGCAGCCGATTGTGGAGGTGATCGTGGTCGGCTCCGGCTGCGAGGCGAACAACTACAACATCGTTGAGTGGTGGGGCGAGGGCGAATCGGTGCGGAATGCCAAGGGACAGTTGATCAAGCGCCAGCGTGTGGGCAACCTTCAGGGGCAGCATCCGGCCTGGCTCCAGAAGGCGCTAACCCAAGAACTGCCGAAGTTCGAAACCCTTGCGCAAGCGGAAGAGTTTCTCAGGGACATCCAGCGAATGGTTCATGCGAAGACCTCGAACTATACCATGCCAGGCAGCCTGTTGAGCGGCCTTTACGAGAACACCGCACACTTCCGGATCGGCGACACCAGCCGACCGGAACTGACTCCTCACAAAATCGTCATTTCTGGAGGCGGCATGGACTATGAGGATCCTTGGGAGCAAGATCGCAACCGCTACCCGGCCGACTATGTCTTCCGACTGATTGATGTGGTGGTCAAAAAGGCATCCTCCCGCAAGGAGGCCTTATGAATCGACAGCGCGCCTTGGATTCCATCTTCTTGAAGCCGACGGATCGCATTCCGCACTGGGAGTCGTTGAGCAATCCCGCCTTCGAGCAGAGGCTCACGGGCATTGACCCGTGGGGACACCCGCGCCTGGCCCGGGAGCGCATGCTGGAACTGATCCCCCAGGATGTCGGCAGTGTGCCGATTTCCGATGAGCCCCTGGAGCGGGCGTCGGACGGACAACTTACGTCGGTCGACAGCAACGGTGATACGCGTGCGCGATGGGGCGCCGGCCTGACCGAGCGCTGGGATCATGGCAAAGAGTTCAAAACCTTGGACGATGTTCTGGCCTATGACCCAGCGGAACACATGGATATGAGCCGTTCCAACATCGTCGGCTGCGAGGGTATTGATTTCACCCTTGGCATCGATGAGCTGGCTTCTCAGCGACAGTTGGCTATAGACGGCATGCGGGCCGCCACCGGAGAACGGTCCCTGTGCATGAGTGGTTTCTACAACACCCTTTTCATGTGGCCGATGGTCACGTTCGGATGGGAGCTCTTCCTGGAAACAGGCGCGGCATACCCCGACGAAATGAAAAGACTGCTCGCTGGCTTTGCCGAACGCTCGCGCAAGATCTTTCAGGCCATCGCCCGCACCGACATAGAGGTCGTCACCAGCCATGACGACATTTGCTATGCCGCTGGCCCGGTCTTCAGCCCGACGTGGTTGCGCGAGTTCATTTACCCCTACTACGAGGAATTCTGGGGGTATCTGAAGGCGGCCGGAAAGAAAGTGATCTTTATCTGCGACGGCGATGTGACCCAGGTGGCCGACGACATCTTCGCCTGCGGGGCGGATGGAATCCGCTCAGAGCCTTTCACCAACTGGCGGCAGATCGCCGCGAAGCATCCTGACAAAGTCCTCGTCGGCGACGGCGACAACCGTGTTCTGGCGACCAATGACCGGGAAGCCATAGAACACATGGTTCGGGACATGACCGAGTGGGGCAAGCGCTGTGTGGGCTATTTCCTATGCTGTGGCAATCATCTGCCCTGGAACCTGCCGCCGGAGGCGATTGAACACTACTTCAGGGCCTCCGAACGGTATGGCCAGAGGAAGTAGCAGGGACAATTAGGAAACGTCAGGTTGAAAACCATTCTCTAAATATTAATTAAAGGAATACCGTTAATGTCAACATCATCGAATGCGAAGTCCGGCCAACCGGTGCGGGTGGCGAAATCTCATCAAGGATTGTTGAGCAATCGGCCGGTGCAGGGGTTTCCTGGGCATCTGATCGGCCATTACATCTGGGACAAGGAACTCTCGGACCGCTTCCTGGTGTTCCGCAAGCGCTTTGAATGCGACAAAGCGCCCGAGCGGGCTCTGCTGCACATTGTCGCCGCCCACAAATACCAGCTCTTCGTAAACGGGGAGTACGTTGGCCGCGGCCCCTGCCGCAACGTGCATCCCGCTTGGACACGGTATGACACGCATGACATCGCCGTCCGCCTTCGTTCAGGTGCGAACAGCATTGTGGTTCTGGCCTTTGTCTCAGTGAAGAGTGTCGGGTACTATCCCAATCATTGGTCTACGCATTGCACCGGCGGCCTGTTCGTCCAGGCGGAGCTGTTCCAGGGCGACCAGTGCGCCGTGATCGCCACCGATAACACCTGGCGGGTGAAGCGGCCGGAGTGCTATCGCCGCGACATCACCCTGACGGCAAACGGCTACCAGGACATTCCTTTCGAATACGTCGAGGCGGACAAGGATCCGGGCGACTGGGTGAAGACCGACTTCGACGACCGCGAATGGGCGATGGCCTTCATCCGGACGAAAACCGGCGGCGCTGACGGCGACTTCATTCAGTGCCTGGAGCCGCGTCCCACGCCGCTTCTGCGTGAACGCGGACTGATTCCGACGGCGATTGTGCAAACCGGCGAGATCGACTCTGCCATCGTGGAGCAGTTCAATGACATTGCCCGGTTCAGCGAGCTGGAGGTGGCCAAGCGCCTGTGGTATTCCCCGCTGCAGCCCTTGAGCCCTTGGAGCGGGCCTCTATTACGGGCATCGACAACCTGCTCCGCGATCCGGGCGTCGGTGTCGTCCTACGGAGTCACGTCACCGAAGGCGGAGCGACGCGGGATCCGGTCGTCATTCTCGATTTTGGCCGGCCGGTGATGGGAATGCCGGAATTGATCTTCGAAACGGAACCGGGCACGGTGGTGGAGATCGCCTACGCCGAAAGCATGCGGGATGGGAAGGTGCTATTTTATTTCGACCATGCGAGTAAAGCGCGGCGCCTTGCCGACCGGTACGTGGCCGGGGAGGGGCGGCAGACGTGGAGGATTTTCGAGCCGCGCATGGCCATCCGTTATCTACAGGTGGTGTTCCGGACTGGCGGATGTCCCGCCAGCCTGCTGTCCGCCCGGCTCGTGGCGCAGGAATATCCGCTTGAGGAGCGCGGGCGGTTCGAGTGTTCGGACGAGACGTTGACGCGCGTCTGGCAGGCATCGGTGAACACGGCCTTCCTGGCCATGGAGGATGTCTTGACGTGCGACGCCATCCGCGAACGGGCTTACTATGGCTTAATGGGTGAACTGGAGCAGCATCATCTGGCCATGTATGCCGCCTATGGCGATCTGGCCATCACCGACACGCATTTCATCGATACGGCCAGACATCAGGATGCCGGTGGCAACATCCCGGGTATTCTAATGATTACACATGAGGGCGATATAAAAAATTATACGTCCTACTACCCATCCGCCGTTTTGCGGAGGCATCGGTATTTCGGCAAAGCGGGATTTCTCGAAGCGCAATATCCCGGCATCGTCCGACTGCTGGGATGGTTCGAGCGTCAGAGCGACGCCGACGGGCTGCTCTGCAATTTGCCGGGCTGGAGATGGCATGACTGGGCCGACACGGAGATGAACGGCGCGAATCTTGAAATCAACGCCCTATACGTTAAAGGGCTTATGGATGCAGCGGTCATCGCCGACGAATTGAGCAAGACGAATGAGGCCGGGGAATGGCGGCTACGGGCGGAGCGGATCCGCGCGGCCATTCGGCGTCAGCATTGGGACGAGGCCAACGGCTGCTTCCGCGATAGCGTTGCCGATGGGCGGCAAGCCAGGCAAATCACGGAATTATCCAATGCCATGGCCTTGCTGTTCGGGATTGCCTCGGAGAGCCAGGCGGTGCGCGTCGTGGAAAACCTGGTCGCCTGGTCGAAATTGCCGATCACGCCGGACGCGGATGTTAATGCCAATCGTTGTGTTGCCACCATTCTGGAGAACGGCTTGAAGATCACCCGTGTGACGCCGCTGTATGTGTGGCATGTCATCGACGCCCTGGCACAGGCCGGAAGAGCGGCCGAGGCATGGGCCTATCTCTCCCTGTGTTA
>CAIQLG010000271.1 GCA_903872565.1 uncultured Lentisphaerota bacterium
AATGAGCTCAGCGACTTCGAAACCCAGCTTGCGTTCTGCGCTTTTGTCTCTGTTTAATCCGTTGTGTTGAATGACGCTAAGTTAAGGGGAAAATCGTTGAAGTTCACGGCTCTCTGTGCGTGTTCACACACAGACAGGTTAGCGTGTGCCTCTTCCTTGTATTTAGCCTTATGCTTGCCCGGATCGCATTGTTGCAAAACCACACAATATACCGTAATTGGCAATATGGAAGCCGTATCACCCCCTCACGCATGAATACCGGCAGCGGTGACAAGGAGAATGAACAGTGCCGCCGTAGTAAGTTTTATTGCGGTATTATCTATGAAGTTGAGAAAAATAGTAAAAATAAAATAAATGACTGGAAATATTTTTTTGAATGTGATATTTTCCGGTAATTTTTCTGTTTAAAAAACTATCTATGGGTGTGATAATGAAACTCAGAAAGCATATCATCAAGGCCGGATTCTACCTCTCCATTTTTCTTTCAACAACTTCCCTCCTGCCGGAGCTTTTCGCAGATGCCAATATTCCGAAGGTGCTCGACTGGCTCGTCTCGAAGCAGAACAGCGATGGTAGCTGGGGAGAAGGCGAAAAACAACCTGCCGATACGTCTGAGGCATTTCTTACTCTTTATGACGCTGGAAGAAGCGGGGAATGGCCAGGCAAAGCCATAAACTGGGCAGCATCCCTCGAAACCGAGAACACACCCGCAATATCAAGAGCACTATACATCCTATCTCATTCGACAGCAGATAGTACCGAATTGAAATCCAAGCTCATATCCTTCCAGAATACAGACGGAGGATTCGGAATTGGCAAAGACTATACCAGCACCCCTCTTATGACAATAATGGCCGTCAGGGCGTTGATAGAATGCGGATCGGCTGATAAAACCGCGATAGAAAAAGCGATAAACTATCTATGTTCCGCCCAGAAATCATACGGGGGCTGGATTCTTCAGGAAAATGATGGTGACAGCGGCGACATGTCGGATATCATCCTCACCGGCTGGATTATGTCCACCCTGAGGGGATATCAGCTGAAAGAGAATTATTATCCGACAAATCTTTCCCTGGCAGTTTCAAAAGGTGCCGCGTTCCTTGAAACAAAGCAGAATGCGGATGGTTCATGGGGTTCGTCCCCAGACATTGCAACAACAGCTCTGTGCATTACATCTCTTCTTTTGACAACACGCCCTGAATCAGCACTGTCAAATGCGGCAACCTGGCTTGAGGGACAACAACTTGTAGACGGAAGCTTTGCAGGAGACATCTACAAGACCGCTATTGCGGCAAGAAGCCTTGGGATTTATTATGACAATCCCTTCCCTGAGCCGCCTGATCTTGAAATCACCCAGGCGGACATGTCATTCTCTCCATCCAGCCCTCTGACGAGCGACCAGATACTCATCACGGTAAAAGTAAGGAATATAGGTGGAAGCGCCGCCCAGAATGTTGGTGTCCAATGCTATAACGGGAATCCTGACAACGGCGGAACAAAGATCGGACCGGAACTTCAATTGGCTTCAGTGGCTTCCGGCTCATATGGGACGATAAGGTTAGGAGTCTATCTCCAGGCGGGCGACCATGACATCTATGTGAAAGCCGATCCTTTGCAGACAGTTTTCGAGCAGAATGAAAATAACAACACAGCATTCAAGACAATCGTGGTCACGGCGGCTGGAGCATCTCCTCCGGACTTTGAAATAAACGGCTCGGACATCTCCTTCTCCAATTCCAACCCTACAAACCTCGATGTCATCTCAATCAATGCCTCCGTCAGAAATATCGGGGGGGCAAATGCTGAAATCCTCAAGGTCGCGATATTTGATGGAGACCCTGCGAGCGGAGGAAAACAGCTCGGAGACAATATAGTCTTCAATAATCTTGCTCCTCAGGCGGTTGCGATGGTCGGCCTCCAGACAATGCTGTCCGCCGGAACGCACAATATCTTTGTTGTAGCCGATCCCGACAACAACGTTTCGGAAAGCAATGAGCAGAACAACAAGGCTTCGAAAGCAATCGTGGTGACAGAAAGTCCGCAGTCTCCGCCGGACCTTGCAGTTCAAAACAGCGACATCACATTTTCAAATCCCGCGCCGACCGCCACGGATCTTTTCACGATAAGCGCGAAAATAACAAACCAGGGAGGTGCCACTGCTAAAAACGTTCTGGTCCGCTTCTATGACGGCGACCCGCTTCAGGGAGGAATCCAGATCGGTGGCGATATTGTACTTACCGGCGTCTCTCCGGGTGGAAATGCCCAGGCCAGCCTTGAGACCGCCCTTTCTGAAGGCACACACAGGATTTATGTCGTTGCAGATCCTTCAAATACAATCATCGAGTCCAGCAAATGGAACAACACTGCCTATGCGGAGATTGAAGTCCAGCCCGCCCCCCTTCCTGACATCGTCATCAATTCCAATGAGATAACCGTTCCACAGGGCGACATCTATTCGGGCGATCTTGTAAAAATCGCCGTGAAGGTCAGAAACGCCGGCGAAGGTCCGGCGAACAAGATCAAAATCCGGCTTTATCAGGGGCCACCTGTAAGCGGAGGAATTAAAGTCGCCCGCGATGCAGAAGTCAATCTTGAGGGCGGAGGTTCTGCCGATGTGACTATCGGATGGTGCGCAGCGGTAGGCACACACATTTTATATATCGAAGCCGATCCTGACGGGATTCTCCCTGAAACAGACGAATACAACAACACGGCTTCGGTCACGCTTACAGTTCTGCCGAGCCAGGAGCTCGAGCCTGTAACCGACCCTGAAATCCAGGCGGCCATCGACAAGGGCATTGCCTGGCTTTCCACACAACAGTCGGGAAATGGCTCATTCACCGGTGATTATTATTATTACGCTTACGGAACAACGGCTTTGGCAATTATGGCAATGCTTCACGGTGGAATCGCTGTTGACGATCTTAGAGTCTCCAACGCTCTTGCCTATCTTGACACCTACCCCTCTCAGCAATGGGATTACATCACCTATGAAATCTCACTTGTTATAATGGCCTATCAAGCCACGGGGAAGAAACTTGAGTATCATCAAAGAGTTGAAACTCTTTTCAACACGATGCTTTCATCTTACTATTACAGTGGAATGTTCACCTATGGCGACTTGTCGAACACACAATATGGTTATCTCGCCCTGTATGCGGCCAGCCAATGGGGCATTGAAATCCCTGAAAGCGTGAGAAGTCAAGGTTTGAATAAAATGACATCCGGTCAGAATCCAGATGGGGGCTGGAACTACGAGTGCAACAGCTATGGAGGATCTTATGGCGCCATGACCTGTGCCGGAATAATGAATCTGCGAATGCTCGGAGTTCCTGCATCCGACAATAGAATACAAAGAGGAATAAACTGGCTTAATGATCATTATGCCATAACATACGACCCGGGAAGCTGGTGGGGTGCGACATATTACTATCTTTACGGCATGGAGAGGGCCATGAACATAGAGTCCTCCATCGCAAAAATCGGCGAGCACGACTGGTATAAGGACGGATCGGCCTTCCTTGTCAGCCAGCAGGCACAGGATGGCTCCTGGAATCAAATGTTCGGAACCCAGGTATCAACCTGCTTCGCCCTCCTTTTCCTTGAACGCGCGGTGCCCGAAGTCTCCAAATCCGACCCGATTGTATCAAGCATCAGTTTCTCAAACCAGACCCCCGTCCAGGGAGAAACAATATCAATTGCTTCGTTAATTAAAAATAATGATATACGCGACATCGAAAGCCCTTTCAAGGTCGCCTTCTATGATGGAAATCCCGACCAGGGAGGCCAGCAGATAGGTTCTGACCAGACAATCCAAAGCCTGAACGGACAGGCTTCTGCGAGCGTAAGTGTCCAGTGGACAGTCCCTACTTCCGAGACGCATACCATCTATGTGCTTGCCGACATATACAATGAAGTCGAGGAAATAAATGAGAACAACAACACAGGCACTGCGCAGATAAATGTCCTTGCCAGCAGCGGATTTGAAATAACAGTTTCCGCAGACAAGGATATCTACACTCCCGGAGAAAAAGTCAACGGCGCAATATCAGTCAAGAACATTGGCACAGCTTCAGGCGCTGGAACAATAGAGGTTGCGATAAAAGATGCCGAAGGAAATGTAATCTCCACGCTGAACCGGGAATATTTCACGGATCTGGCCGCAGGCGCGACATACAATTTTACAAGGATATGGAACGTATCCCCAGGAACTGCCGGCGGACAGTACAGGATTGAGGCTTCAGTCTTTGAAAATGAAATCAGGAAAGCTTCCAACTACGACTCTTTCGAAGTGCAGAACCTATACGGGGTAAATCCTGGAATATCATCGGACCGCCTCAAATATCCTGCAAATGCCGATGTAATCCTTACAAGCAGGACTGCAAACTCTTCGAGCAACTTCACTTATCATGATGTAAAGGTTACTGTCACTGTAAACAGCCCCGACTTTTCAGAGCTTATGACAAACACATATACAATCCTGGAACTCCAGCCAGGACGGATTGACCAGAAAAAACTGATTTGGAACACAGCTGTCAATTCTCCAGGACAATATACCGCTAAACAGAAGATCTATGAAAATGATGGTACGACACTGCTTTCCCAGAGCGAAACCGTTTTTACAATCACGTCAAGTCTCGATTCTGGCGGATTCGCTGGGAATGTCTCAGTAATCCCGCAGACGGTTGAAGGCGGAAGCACATTCAGCATTTCATATCAGATTACCAACACAGGAAATGTTGACATTGCCGATGCGGAACTTGTCAAGATTGTCACCGACAGGGAAAATCTCCAGAATGCATATTCCTTCACAGAACCTTTGAATCTTGCGAAAGGCCAGACATACGCCGGGCAGATGGACAATATCGCAAGCGCGGGACTTCACCTGAAGAAATATCTTGTAGTCCTGATGATTAAAAAGGCTGACAAGGAATTCACGGTGGCCGCAACATATCTCAATCTGGTTGACACGATAGCTCCGACAATACAAATAATTACCCCTGCAAATGGAACCCTGACAAACAATCCTAATCCGCAGATAAAGGCGATCCTCGACGACAATTTCAGCGGGATAGACATGGAGACGATCAATATGACCATTGACGGAAACAAGGCCTCCACGATGTATGATAATCTGACAGGCATCCTGACTGTGGACAACCCGCAATTTTCAGACGGGACACACAGTGTCGTTATTACCGTCGTTGACAATGCCGGCAATTCCGCCTCGACTCCAGAATGGAAGATAACTGTTGACAAGACACCGCCCGTGATTGCATCGCTCGTTCCGCAGAATGGCGCATTGATGAAAACATCGCCTGCCGAAATAAGCGCAGTCATAACTGATGCCCTCAGCGGAATCAAAGCTGACACGATATCAATGACACTCGACGGAGTTTCAGTCTCCTACTCATACGGCGGTGCAAGCGGCAAGGTCGCTGCGAATTTCACAGCGCTCGCCGACGGCCAGCACACTGTCACCCTCACAGTCTCGGACAATGCCGGCAACCAGGCATCGGCTACGCAGTGGCATTTCACCATTGACTCGGTTCCGCCGGTGTTAGCATCATCAGTCCCCGCCAATAATTCGATTTTGAAGAATGCGACGCCGGAAATCAGTCTGATTGCATCCGACGCACTTTCGGGAATAGTCGCGGCCTCGATAGTATTGACAGTGGACGGCCTGCCCGTCGCGCACAGCTTCGACACGGCGACCGGAAAAATATCCTTTGTTCCGGCAACTGCGCTCTTGGACGGCTGGCACACGATAACTTCCACAGCCTCGGATCTCGCCGGAAACTCTTCAGCGGCATCATGGCGAATTGGAATAGATACAGGTTCTCCCGCGATAAGCAATCTCTCGCCTGCTCCCGGTTCGCTCCTTGCAGTTTCGCCAGCGGAGATAAGCGCCACGGTAACAGATTCGTTCAGCGGGATAAGCGAGTCAACCATATCAATTTCGATTGATGGAAATTCTGTCCAGCACAGCTTTGACTCTGCGACAGGGAAAGTCTCCTTTGCCCCGGCTGGACCGCTTTCAGATGGAATACATAACGTAATCCTGAGTGTTTCTGACAATGCGGGGAATTCATCCACAAACCCTCAATGGCAATTTACCGTCGACACTGCTCCTCCAGCAATTTCCGATTTGGCTCCGGCAGACGGGAATATTTCAAAAAACAGTCTGTCTGCGATTTCCGCGAAACTGGTGGATTCACTAAGTGGGATAAAAGCTTCGACAATATTACTTGCCATTGACGGGACATCTCTGGCAGCCGCATATGATTCGGCCACGGGGATTCTAACTGCAAACAGTTCCGCCTTGGCCGATGGCTGGCACAACATCTCGCTTTCTGTCTCGGACAATGCGGGGAACTCTGCTTCTGCAACATGGAAAATCGGCATAGACACCGCATTGCCGCAAATAACAAACCTAAGTCCTGCGCCTGGAAGCACGATAAGCCAGACACAGCCGATAATAAGCGCGAAGCTGTCGGATTCGTTCAGCGGAATAAATACCACGACAATTACCTTTTCTATTAATGGCGTAAATATTCCATGCAGCTATGACTCTGCGACAGGAACTGTGACAGCGACACCTGCCCAGCCACTCCAGAATGGAACAGTTCAGGTTTCCCTGGCTGTTTCGGACAACGCGGGAAATCATGCCTCGACATCAGGATGGTTTTTCACAGTGCAGACCCAGACTGCCCAAACCTGGCTGCTCTTCCACAATTCTTCTGGCGGACAGTTGAAAATTTCAGGCTCAAAGAAAACCTTCAGCGGACGCGTCCACAGCAATGCCACAATAAAGATAAGCGGCTCGAACAATAACATCACCCAGCAGACAACTGCAGTTGGAAGCATCCAAATAACAGGCTCGGGAAATGATGTTCCCAACAAACAGGCAAACGCCGCCCCGCAGCCGATGCCTGCATATGACTTCAACCTTTATCGCCAGAACGCCGCCTACACGCATAATGGAGACTGGAACATCACGAAAAACGATCCTATACCTTCCGGCATCCATTTTGTAAATGGGAATGTCAAGATTTCCGGATCGAACATCTCCGGCAATATAACGATTGTTGCCACAGGCTATATAAAAATCTCCGGTTCAGGCATAACTCTTACTTCCGTGGACACCGTTGCCCACATCCTTCTTTTCAGCCAGAGCGGCTACATCGACATCAGCGGAAGCAATGCGAAACTGAAGGGCATCCTCTATGCGCCCTCAGGCAAATGCGACATTTCAGGCTCGGGTGAAAGCCTCCAGGGTGCGGTCATCGCCAACGAGATCGACATCTCCGGCTCGGACAAGACTTTTGGTCCTTTGCAGTAAAAAAGAGGAAATTCGAATATCGAAACTCGAAATCCGAAACAAACGGAGGAAAGCCAAAAATCAGAAACAAATAAGGAAAATCCGAAAAAAAATAATATTCCTGATTTGAAGGATTCAGGTTCCGGTATTGTTTCGAATTTAAAGGATTCTAATTTCGGTATTGTTTCGTATTTCGATATTCGTATTTCGAATTTTAATATAAATGAGAATTATGAACGATAAATCTCAAATTGGTAAAACCTATGATTTGGAAGAACGGACTTTTGAGTTCGCAAGGGATGTCAGGCGGTTTGTGAAAATATTGCCTATGACTTTGGCAAACGTTGAAGATTCGAAGCAACTTATAAGATCATCAGGTTCTGTGGGTGCAAACTACAGGGAGGCAAATGAGTCCCTTGGTAAAAAAGATTTTCTGATGAGGATAAAAATATGCCGGAAAGAAGCAAAGGAGTCAGCTTACTGGTTACGCCTTATTGAAACGGAAGAAAAGGTATCTGAGAATCAACGGCAGAAATTGATTGTGGAGGCGAATGAGCTTATGAACATCTTTGGCTCAATTGTCCGTAAATCGGAATAACGAACGGAAAAATCCAAATTTCGACATTCGAATTTCGGATTTAGTGCTTAGTGCTTGTTTCGGATTTCGACATTCGGATTTCGAATTTAGTGATTAGCGTTTGTTTTGAATTTCGAATTTGTTTTAACATATAAGGATTTTAACTATGAAAAAACATTATCGCGTCAAACCATGGATCAGGCGTGTCTCTTTCCTCATGTCGTTTCTGATGATCACGCAGACTTTCGTGCCTCCGCTGATAGCCGGAACATCAGTCCCGAAACAGAAAGAGATTGACATTGTCAAACTTCTCGAGAAGAGCCTTCCTGTTCCGGCGGCATCCCGGACTTCCGAATCCGACAAGGCGAAAAGACAGGAATTCGCCACGAGAAAGGGCAACTACCTGATGGCCAGGAACATAGAGGGACTGCGCAAGCTCCTCGCGCAGGCGGCGCTTCCTGGCGACAGGATCACTTTGGCCGCGAACATCCGCAAATGCGCCGACAGCCTGCGCGGGCATTTCGACGACAAGAGGCAGGAGCTTCTCGGCTCCGGTGCGCCCCAGGCCATCCTCGACCGCCATGATGCCTTCGTATCTTCGACATTTGAAAAGCTAGATGCAATAATAGCTGAATACGAAGGAAACTCGAAATCCGAAATACGAAATACGAAACAAACAGAAGGAAAATCCGAATACCAAAGCTCGAAACAAACTTCGGAATCTTCGGACTCCGTTTCGAATTTAAAAGATTCGAATTTTGATATTGTTTCGGATTTCGGTATTCGTGCTTCGAATTTGAAGGATGCTCCGCATCCTGTCTACATCCATCGCAAGGCGGATTCCTGCCGCTTCAGGCCAGGCGAAAAGGACACCGCTCTTGTAAAGGGCGGAAGCCAGCCGCAGGGGAACAAGACCAGTGCTCCTCCAGCTTCCGAAGACCTTGCCCCTTCTCCCGAAGCCCCTTTCACACAGGAGATAACAGACCTTGCCAGTGAACTTGAGAACAATCCCGTGCTCATATATGAACATGTCAGGAACAATTTCAAATACGAGCCGTATTACGGATGCGTCAAGGGCGCAGCCGAGACCCTCCGCGAAGGAGCAGGCAACGACGCTGACATCGCCTCGCTCGCAATCGCACTGCTCAGGACATCCGGAATTCCCGCACGCTATGTCAAGGGCAATGTGAGGATTCCCTCGCGGATCGCCATGGACTCGACTGGCGCGGCGACTCCCCAGCTTGCCGCCGCCACATTCATCCGCAACGGAGTTCCTGCCTCGGCCATCATGGAAGGCGGGAAAATAACTGGAATAAGGGTCGAACGCATCTGGGTGAGAGCGTGGATAGATCCGCATCCGTATCTCGGAGCGGCTGACTGGGACAAGGGAAAACAGGTCTGGATTGACATTGACCCCGCCTTCAAAACCTCAACTTTCACCCGTTCAAGGGATGTCGCTTCGGAAATCGGCTTCGATCCGGACACATTCCTTTCCGACATCAAATCCCGCTCCACGATAAACAATCCCGAATCCTTTGTTACATCCCTTCCGGAGACTTTCATTCTTGAACGGCTTGATTCGTGGGGAACTGAAGTCGAAAAGTTCCTGGATGCCAACTCCCTGACCCTCCAGACAGTTTTCAGGAATGCCACGATAAACAGCGAGAACTTCAAGATGCTGCCTCTGAGTTTTCCGTATAAGATTGAATCAGAGACAACTAATTTCTCCTCGTTCCCATCGGATTTCTTCCACAAGCTGACGTTCCGCCTCCATGACAGTACCGGAGCAGTTCCATTCATAGTCGAACGCCCGCTCAATGAACTGATTGGGAAAAGAATAACTCTCTCAAGCCGCCCGGCCACATCCGACGATGAGGCGATAATTGATGCGAACATGGCCTCCCCCGACTTCCCTGCATATCTTGTCAGGCTTGTCCCCCAACTGAAGATTGACGGGGCTGTTGTCGCAGAAGGCATATCAATAGGAATGGGAATTCCCCAGACTCTCACAGTTGACTTCAATTCTCCCGACGGGGAATTCGAGACAATCAGCCACAAGGTTCTTGCAGGCGGATATTATTCAGTCGGACTCAATCCGCAGAAAATCCCCTTTGGACTTATAAGAGAGCGCGGTGCGCTCCTTGAAAACACCTGGCAGGCTCTTTCCACGGGACAGACAGCCACAGCAGACGATTCGCTCGGTGAAACACTCCACATAGCAGCATTGAACTATTATTATCAGATCGACTCGCTCAACTCGATAGCCGCAGGCGCCCTCGAAGTCAATGTCACCCGCCGCCCCTCGGAACTTCTTTCCGCCTACGACCTCGAGACTGATGATGTCCTGGGTGTTCCGGTGACAGCAAGGGCATCCTCGATGAAGCTCGATGTCAGGCGAGACCTCTTTGTTCCTGTTGCGATTAATGGCGCAACTGCTCCCGAAAACCAGTTCATGATAACAACCGCCATGACCCGTTCCGCCCTCGAACACAACACGCTTGAGCAGATGTTCCGCGAACCGGCAGTCTCGGCAGTCCGTATAATACAGGCCGCCAATGATGCGGGAACTCCCATCTACACGGTGAACTCGTCGAACCTTGACACGGTTCTTCCGAAACTTTCAGGTCATTCCGCAAATGTTATTACAGATATTCAGAACTCTGTCGCCGCCGGAGCAACAGTCACAGTCCCGGAAACCCAGACGACATACGCGAACTGGAACGGCTCCGCATACATCGTGATGGATCCTGCAACCGGCGCATCCTCGTACATGCTCGAAAAGGGAATAAATGGCGGAGAGATGAAAGCAAGCTTCCTCACTCCAGGGTGCCTCCTCAAGTCAGGACCTTCCTCCAAATACCTCGACATGATCAATCCCGCCCTGACATGGCTGAAAATTCTAAAGGCTTCGACCGACGAAGTCGGGAAGACATACATTCCCGCGACCGCCGCCATCAACCGATGGTTCCGCGATTCCGATACTCTTGACAATGCCGCCACAGTCGCCGCCTGTATCGCGGTAAGCAGTCCGATAACGCAGTTCTTCATGAAGCCCGCGATCTTGAACGTGGTCAAGGGCGAAAACCTCATCAGCCCCAACAGCGATGGAATAAAGGACGCATTCACAATAACTGCCGAAGTCACCTCGAATGCCGAATGGAATTTCACAGTGAAAAACAGCGCAGAGCAGATTGTCCAGAGCAGCACAGGCGTCCCGCCTGTGGTCTCCGCATCCTTCTCCTCCCCAGTTCCAGATGGGCCCTACAGCTATGAGCTTTCAGCGGAAGTTTCGGGGATAAAGGCCAAGCCGGTGACAGGCACATTTACGGTTGACTGCACACTGCCGACCGCAGAAATAACATCCCCATCCGCTTCCTCGGCAGTCAGCGGCGGTGTTGCGGTCAATGGCACAGCCAACGATCCCAACCTCGAATCATGGACACTTGCGCTCGTTGCGAGTGAACAGCAGGGAACTTACTCACACGAAGCCACAAAGGCACAAAGAAAAGACTCTTTAACCACGAAACACACAGAACACACAGAAAATAATTTCTTATCCGCCCGGGGCGAGAAACCTTTGCCGGGAATGCGGAATTCGCAGAATCCGGATTCACGGCAAACTGATCCTGGTACTCTTCGTGCCTCCGTGCCTTTGTGTGAGATTTATCCTTTCCCCCTTCCGTGTCCTTCCGTGTCATCCGTGGTTAAAAACTTCCCCTCTTCCTTTGCGAACTTCGCGGTTAAATATTCTTCCGTTTCGAATTTCGATATTCGTGCTTCGGATTTATCTCATGTTCTTGCTTCTTCCTCTTCCCCTGTCTCCTCCAGCCTCCTCGCCACATTCGATTCAATGTCCTATTCCAATGGTGTTGCTGAACTTATCCTCAAAGTCACGGACAAGGCTGGAAATACCTCGACAGTCACCCGGAACATCACAATAGACAACGACAGGACAGCTCCGGCAGTAACTATTACCGTGGCGAATGCGGGTTCCCCTGTCAATCCAGGCGCAACGGTTACCCAGGGGAATCTCGATATTTCCGTCTCGGCCACAGACAGCAATCCTGTAACATCAATCAAGCTCTACCGCGATGGAATTCTTCTCAATCAGAATACAAACACAAATACACTTTCATTCAGCGAACCGATATCCACATATGTCGCTGGAAACCATTCATTGACAGCCAAGGCGACAGACAAGGCTGGCAACATGGGAACCGCCGCATTCGCATATGTGACCGCTCCTGCAATATCGGATTTCAAGGTATCTCCGAAAATCGCCACAGTCTCAAGTCCCAAGGTAAATATTTCTGCAACTCTCAGTTCATCAATTCCTTGGACACTTTCATTCTCAGGTGCATCTTCAATCCCCGATATAACTGGAACAGGAACTGCCGTTGCCGCACAGTTAAACTGCGCATCATACCAGGATGGAGATTACACTGTCACACTCACAGCAGGCACGGCAAGCAGTTCTCTCCCATTTTCAATTGATGTTGTTGACAACCCTCCTGTTGCCTCGATTTCAAGCCCATATGAGAACCAGAACATCACCGAAGGTCTTTTCAATCTTGCCGGAACTGCAAATGATCCAGATCCTTCCGATGCAGTCTCATACAAAGTGTGGCTTGTGGATGCTGATGGAACTCAACGAAATGTCACACCACTTCCTGTAAATGCCCAGGGAAGACACGAGGGCAAGGTCACGAACGGATCGCTCGGAACCATTGATTTCACCATGATAGAAAATGGTTCATACTCTCTCCGCCTTGATGTTACTGGCGGAACACAGACTGCATCGGCAGAAGTCCCCTTCGCACTCTCAAGCAAGCTCAAAGTCGGCCAGTTCACATTCTCCCAGCAGGACATCATCATTCCTGCCGGTGGCCAGCCGCTCACAGTTATCCGCACATACGATTCACTCAGGGCTGCAAATAGTGAATCTCACCCTGGTGAGTTTGGCCCCGGCTGGACTTATTCGATAAAAGATGTCGAGATGAAGATCAACGAGACCCGGGATAGCTATACCGACAATGATGGGCAGTCGTTCAAGATGCGAACAGGTGGAGGGAGAAATGTTGACATCACACTGCCTGACGGACAGCGCGTCACCTTCATCTATTCCCTTGAACGGGACAACCAGAACTTCTGCTATCACGCGGTCTGGAATCCGCCACAAGGAGTATATGCAAAGCTCAAGCCCACGGGCTCCGACAAGCTCATGACGCTTCCCGGACTTGATCCCTATTGGGAGGCCGCTGGAATGGACACGCCCTGGGAGAACTACGATTTCCCTGAATTCATCCTCACAATGAGAGACGGCTCGAAATATCAGCTCCAGAGAGAAGACCTTGGCGAGCATTTCATCTATGACGACCAGACAGGCGGAGACCTTTTTGTCCATGCCTATGGTGAAGCCTCGCTGAAGAAGATAACACAGCCTTCCGGCGACAGAATAGAGTTCTCCGATTCGAAAATAGAGCAGTTCAACGCCCAGGGCGCCAAGACACGCGAAGTGGCATTTGAGCGCGATGCCCAAGGAAGAATTATTGCAATACACGATCCTGAAAATCTCGATGCGAACGGTAATCCAATCGGCGCGGCATACATGACTTATGAGTATGACCCTGTGAATGGCAATCTGATAAAGGTCAACAAGCTTGTAAATAGAGAAGCAGGCGAAGGCCTGTACCTGACAACTGAATTTCTCTATGAGGAAACTGCAAGGCCGCACTTCATTACCTCGATAAAAGATCCTCGCGGGCTCACGCCGCTCATTACAGAGTATGATGATTCCGGCAGGCTCACCGCCACCGTGGATGCATTTGGCAACAGGATAGAGCTGAACCATGACATCGCCGCCCGTACGGAGACAGTCTTCGACAGGAGCGGGAACCCGACTGTCCACCGATATGACGCGAACGGCAACGTAATAAGCTCGACTGATGCCCTTGGTAGCACAGTCACAAGGACTTATGATTCCGCTGGGAACGAGCTTTCGGTCACAGATGCAATGGGCAACACGACCAGATCCACCTACGATTCTTCCGGAAATAGAACCAGCGTCACTGACGCTCTCGGAAATACATCCAGTTTCACATATGACGGCAATGGCAATCAACTCACCTCGACCGATCCGCTAGGAAATACAACGACAAATGTCTACGATGGTTCGGGGAATTTGATTTCAACCACCAACGCCCTCGGCCAGACAAGCAGCAACAGCTATGACGCGAACGGCAATCTGACATCGACAAGAGACGCCCTCGGGAACGTGAACTCGACATTCGGCTATGACGGCACCGGAAACATGACGTCCGTAGCCGACATCAACAACTTCGTCAGGAATTTTGCATACGACGGCAACGGCAACCAAACTGGAACCTCATACATCTGGACAGACCCCAGCGGCCAGGGCGGAACGAAAAACGTGACAACCAGTGTGGTCTATAATGATGCCGGGCAGGTGATTTCCTCAACTGATCCCAATGGAAACACCTCAAGTACTGTCTATAATGAAATAGGCAAGCCATACCAGACAAATGATATTTTAGGCAATACTACGACAACAACCTACGATGACCGCGGCAATGTCGTCGAGACCCAGTATCCTGATGGAACTGTTTCTCAGACTGTTTATGATGCGGATGGCAGGGGTTATGTCTCAGCCGATAGGCATGTAACCGGTGAAGCCGCAAATGGCAGCAGAACCATTTATGACATCACTGGCCGTGTCATCCGCTCTGAACGCCTTGCGAATGTCGTCATTGTCATAAACCGCAATGGCACCTCTGTGTCCTCTGCGCTTTCCTTCGCGCCCTCTGTGGTTAGCTCCTCTTCTTCGGTTTACGACAGGGCTGGCCGCGTAACCAACTCCACCGATGCCACTGGCGCAATTACCCGTTACGAGTATGACAAGGCAGGAAGAACCACTGCGGTTATAGATACCTTGGGCAATCGCACCGAGTACGAATATGACAATGCGGGGAGACAACTTGCCGCAAAAGATGCCTTGGGAAGAACCACAAGATTCGATTATGACGCGCTCGGAAGAAGGGTGAGAACAATCTTTGCCGACGGCACACAGGCGACAGTGACTTACGATTCACTTGGAAGAAAAATCGCCGAAACTGATCAGTCGGCTATCACTAAAAACTATTCCTACGACAATCAGGGAAGGCTCACCGGTGTTACATTGCCTTCTGTTTCAGATCCAGAAAGTAATAGTGAACTTGTTCACCCAGTCTACGGCTATTCCTATGACATGTATGGGAGAATGAGCAAAATCACCGATCCAAAGGGACGTGAGACAGGTTTCACCTACGACCAGTTCGGAAGGCAGGTAAAACGTGCCCTGCCGATGGGGCAGAGCGAAAGCCAGGAATACAACAACCTTGGACAGTTGTGGAAAAAGGTTGACTTCAAAGGGCAGGTTGCCGAGCTTGTATATGACACCTTCGGCAGACCTGAATACAAGAAATTCTATCAGGCCGGAGCATCAAGCCCTGACGAGCAGGTTCAGTTCGTTTATGACTCCCTTGGCAGACAGTCTAAAATAATTGCTCCGCAAGGCTCCACAGATTTCACCTATGACAGCGAAAATAGAATAGTTCAAGTCTCATCGCCTGAAGGCAGAATCAATTATGAATATGATCAGATAACTGGTCGCCTGACAAGAACCTACACAACACTAAGTGACATTTCCTACACCTATGACATTCTCGGAAGATTGAAAACCGTCACTGTAAACAAGCAGAACGGGGTTGCTCCAAGTTCCCCGCAGATTATCACTTATAATTACACAGCAGTTGGTTCGCGTCAAAGCGTAGAATACTCAAATGGCCTTTTGACGGAATACAGTTATGACCAGCTCGACCGCCTGATTTCTGTCGGGCATTTCAATGCGAACGACGAGCTTTTAGCGAAGTTTGATTATGTTCTTGCCGCGAATGGGCGCAGAACTGGTGTTTCGGAAGAATTCAGAAAGGATGATGGCTCTTCCGACACGACAAACATTCAATTTCAGTACGATAAGCTTAACAGGCTTACCAGCGAGGCTTCAACCTCCACAGTAGCAAATTTAAACTACGCAAACACATACAGTTATGACTTAGTTGGGAATCGGCTTCAAAAAAGTAGCACAGCCGTCTCGCCTGTAAGTATTTCTTATGCTTACAATAACAATGACCAGCTCCTGACCGAAACCAATTCCCTGACCGGTCAAACCAACTATCAGTACGATGCGAATGGTTCTCTCACCCGCAAAAGCAGTTCTGACAGTCTTTACGAATACACATACAACGTGCAAAATCGGCTTGCCGCCGCAACGATTCAAAGGGCGGAAAGCGGTCAGATTGTCAATATCCAGGCTGGTTTTACTTACGATTCAAGCGGCATTAGAACCGGAAAGAATTCAAATGTAACTGTCAATGGCTCAACCACAACCAGCGATATTAAATATCTCATGGACATGCAGAATCACACTGGCTATGCGCAAGTTCTGGAGGAATTTACCAATGGTTCCCTCTCCAAGTCCTACGCCATCAGTGACGATCTTCTTGCCCAAACTTCTGTTAACGGTTCGCTGTCAACTTCTAACTTCTTTTTGTGTGATGGCCATGGAAGTACCCGCCTCCTTGCCGATGCGAATTGCACAGTTTCAGAAATGTATGACTTCGATGCCTATGGTGTAATGCCATCTGGAAATCCAGACATAAGCAACCCAGCATTGACCGATATTCTTTACTCGGGAGAACAATTCGATCCGCTTGTACAAATGCAATATCTCAGAGCCAGATACTATGATCAGAATATCGGTCGGTTTGCAAGCCTTGACCCATTTCCCGGAAACAGCTCCGATCCACAAAGCTTGCATAAATATGCTTACGCTCATTGCGATCCGGTGAACGGGATAGATCCAAGCGGGAAATTTACAATGCCGGAACTCTTGATTAGCATAGGATTGTTAGTTCTTGTGGCGGCAGTAACATGTCCAATATGGATTGCAGCTATTAACAAGGCAAGAAGAACTGCTGGGAGACTAACTGTTTTTAATCCTCCAGCACAAGGTAATTTTAATTTATTCAAGAGAACTCTTGATATAAATAAAATTGCGAGTGTTAATGCGATAAATGCTGACCCAGAAGGTTTTGAACTTCAATATCAGCCACCCGCCGGTGTCCCTCCGTCTGAAATAATATTAGTTCAATCAATAAGTGGTGGTGGAGACTCATTACAGATAGATGCAAGCATTTCGGAAAATACCAATAATCATAATACTCGTGGGGGGGTACGATTACCAGAGATGGGACCGCCCTTTGGAGATACTGGAAAACTCTCATATCAAGATTCTCCTTCATTTACGAGAGGGCTGGGAACAGTAAAAACAATGGAAACTGTGGCAATACATAGAAGGACTGGTCAAACAGATACAATTTTAGGTGCTGTCGTCTTTTCATTTGATATAGAAAGTAGGAGCATAGATGTACCTGGTGCTACGACGATAATAATACCTCCTAATGTCCCTAATAGTCGGACAGAATATCACATAGGCGCATTACCTCCAACCGAACACTGGCTTGGCGCAGAAAGGAATTGGGTACTTTCGGGAGGAGGTAATTGATAATGAATGCTAAAGCTAAAATAGTCTTGCCTGTTATCGTGTTATTGTTGGCAGCTTCTGCATTACTATTCGTCATCCATAAATCCCATGAACGCAAGCGAGATATCAAGACTATGGTTAAAACAAAGGAAGGATTTGCCAAACAACTTACCGACTCTTACTCTTGCTATAGTTCAATTAACGGCAATGAAGTTAAACACGGGCTATATCGTACTCGTTTGAAGAATTTATATCAGGATATAATAATTTCCGAAGGTTGCTATATAGATGGGATAAAGAGCGGACTTTGGATTGAAAGGGCATCATTCCCAAATCATGAGGCATTCGTATTTTATGTTAACGATAAACCAGTAACAATAAAGATTTTTATAAAAGGGAAGGGAATATCTTCATGTATATTGGAAAACGGTGAACCATTTAGTGGAACATTTTGGTGCATGAGGACCGGGCTAGATTCTCAAGGAGGATCGGATATAAGAGAATGCCATATCGCCACTTATAAAGGCGGTAAAATTGTCAAAGCTCAAGAATGCGACCTTTATGGGAACATATTAAAGGAGGGGAATAGTATTGCAGGGAAAGCATTGTCAGAATGCTTGGACGAAGACGAATTAAAAATATTGAAAGACCTTAATGAACTGTGGGCAAAGGAACAAAAGGAAACAGAACAAACGAAAGAATTTGAAAGAAAATCGGTAAAGAACGATGCTATCCCGCAGAAATAATTGATAAGAGGATTTTGCAAGTATGGGTTGCCCTAATTTATCGCAAGAATATTTTGATGACCTAAACCGGAGAAAGGGTTTTAGATTCGTTTATCCTGAAAAAAACTCTGAGTCCTCTCTACCCATGGGCCAATCAGAAAGCCAGGAATACAATAACCTTGGTCAGCTCTGGAAAAAGACAGACTTTAAAGGACAGGTCACAGAATTAACCTATGATAATTTCGGCAGAGTCCAAGCACAGAACTTCAATAACGAACAGACAGTTGAGGTTATTTATGATTCCCTTGGAAGACAATCACAGATCAGCGACTCCCGTGGAACCACAACTTTCGCCTATGACAATGAAAGCAGGTTGACTAAGGTTGAAAATCCCGAGGGCGAAATTAACTATGAATACAACCAGATTACCGGAAGAAAAACAAGAACTTGGACGCTAAATTCCGATGTAAGATTCAGCTATGATGTCCTTGGAAGACTTCAAAAAGTGAGCGTTTACAAGCGTAATGGCGTAGCTTTGACCACACCAGAGGAAACAGTATACAGTTACACGGCTGTCGGCTCAAGGGAAAATGTGACCTTGCCCAATGGAGTCACGACGCAATATGAATATGATACTCTCAATCGTCTCAAGACAATAGCCCACTACAATTCAAACGATGCACTTCTTGCAGGATATGAATATACATTGGCTCCAAACGGCAGGCGCACTGGAGTCCACGAGGAACGCCTTGAAGCAGACAGCAACTATTCCACTACCGACATTGCCTATGCCTATGATAAATTAAATCGCCTTGTTTCCGAGTCCTCTACATCCTCTTTGCAATCTTTAAACTTCACAAACGTATATACCTATGACTTAGTCGGCAATCGTCTTGAAAAAAGGAGCGAGGGCGTCTCGCCCGGCGTTGTTTCCTACTCTTATAATGAAAACGACCAGCTCCTGACTGAAAATTCTTCGGTCAACGGACAAACGTCTTATTCTTACGATCCCAACGGCTCCCTGCTCAGCAAAAACGGCTCTGATTTCGCCTATAATTACACATACAATGCACAAAACAGATTGTCAGCGGCGGGAATCAACCGTCTTGAAAACGGCCACGTTGTTCAAGTTTCTGCGAATTACGCATATAACCAAGCTGGCATTCGCGTCCGAGCCAATAGCACCGAAACCGTTGATGGAATAGCATCGCAGAACAACCGAATTTTCCTTCTCGACAGCGGCCTTACTGGATATCAGCAGGTGTTTGAAGAACTGAATCAGATTGGCGGAACGCCAGTGGCTTCCTACACGATTGCGGATGATGTTATTTCTCAATCAATCGTGCTTGGCGTCAGGCATTTCTGTATGGACGGACACGGCAGCAATAGGCTTCTAACTGATGCAAATGCCGCAGTCACCGACAGATACGATTCCTATGGAATGCAGGTTGCCCAGGCACCGAATGTGACCAGTCCCAGCGCCACAAACCTGCTTTATTCTGGAGAACAATTTGACTTTGAACTCCCGCAACAATATCTGCGGGCGAGGTATTATGATCAGAATATTGGAAGATTTCCAAGCCTAGATCCGTTTGTGGGTAACAATTCAGATCCGCAATCGCTTCATAAATACAATTATTGTTATAGCGATCCGGTGTAGGTGTCCACCGACTTCAGCAAGCCCCAAAAACGGGATATTTCCGCATTTTTCCCAGGTTTTGTCCGGGTCGTAGATGATCTTCTACCTGATGTGACACCTGGGAAAAGGAGAATTTGGCGGTTTTCCCGCTGTCTGGACAGACTCCTCCCGCAGATGACATGGGCGTCAAATCATTCAGTCACGCAGCTTTTCTTGAAACTACCGGAAGATGTCTCGCTCCCTCGAAATGCCGGCAATCCAGGTCGAATTCCGGAGTCTTGGATTTGGGGAAGGGTATTGTCTCAGGCGGTCCATTGCAAGCCATGGGAATGCCAAATCCGCGATAGACTTCTTCAGGTGTTTTCGCCCCCAGTGTTTCGTGCGGCCTGTGTCCGTTGTACCAGTCGATGTAGAGGCTGACCTCCTGGAACATCTCGTCCGCATCCACC
>CAIQLG010000272.1 GCA_903872565.1 uncultured Lentisphaerota bacterium
CATTCTAGTTGGGCATGTGTTGCTAAAACCGAAACTCTGGCCCTACTCTATTCAGCCATAAGCTCCGAAGCCGAAGAACCATCTTTTCTTCGCAAACCTGTAGATGAAACTTTTTTCTGGAATTTCTGAGCCTTTCATGTCATGACCTGGTAGAGGCGAAAAATCCAGTTCTCCATTCTGATTTTCTCTCCCGGATGTCGGAATCGCCCCCTCTTTCAGGACAAAACTCTTGAGTGCCGCAGGATTTTCGAGGAAAATACATCCCCTGCCCTGCGCTGCTGCAAAACTCCTGAAACGTCCAAGAAAAACCGACTCAGAAACTATTCTGACCGAGTCATTTTTCACATCCAGGCGATCACTCGCATATTGTATAACTGGGCATGGTTCCACATATCCTTCGCAGTTTACATGATGGCTTATGCCTGCGGCGGCCGGACAGAGAGAGGCTCCATCGCCGTCCCAATATGAATCAACAATTGCAATAGGTTTGCGAACTCTCTGTTCCACACAAAATTTTCTCAGGCGCCTGATCTGGTCATGATCCAGGGCAAGCTCTCTTCCCGGGGACGAACCTGCGGGTCTGTAGATATAGAACCACACATAGAGGACTCCCGCAGAAATAAGGCTGTCAAGAAAATTTTCATTGACCAGCGAATCAAAATTGGATTTGCAGATGCTCGATGCCACCCCCGTCACGAGCTTGTTCCTTACACATGTTTCAAGCCCCTTGAAAGACTTTGAGGCAACTTCGCTTCCTCCCCTTCTCTCATCGGCAACCTTTTCGAGTCCCTCGATGCTAAGAAGCGGGGTGACATTGCCAAGACGGCGCATAATTGTTCCCGCCTCCTCCGTGATCAACGTTCCATTCGTCAATATCTGGAAATAGCAGTCTGGATGTTTCTCAATTACCTCGAAGAGTGCCGGATAATAAAGGGGCTCGCCACCGAGGATTCCGAAAAAGCGTGATCCTTGTTTTTTGAAATCTGAAATTATCTTGTCGAGCAATTCCGGCGACATGTCGGGTCTTTTGCTCTTTTTTGTGACCCAGCAGCCCGTACAGTCCAGATTGCATCGCTCGGTGATGGAAATGAAGACGAATGCCGGGGAAAATATCCCCTTCCTGATCCTCGACTTGAATTTTTCGACAGCGATCACACCCTTGAGGCAGAAAGTGAAGACAAACTTGAAAAGTATCCGCCAGGAGGTCAGACGCAAAAACCTGAATGTCATTTTTATAAGCATGATTTATTACCTGATTTACTACTCAATGTTGCTAAGTTAAGTTTGAATTTGAGTAACTCGGGGAATCTCCCCGAGGAAAGTCGCGGGGTGGTACCCCGCGTTACTTGGCTTAACTTAGTGACATTCGATTTACTACTTCATATGCAGCAACAGCAATACCATAAATCCGAAATCAGAATATTCCACTTCGCACAGTAAGGGACTGTTATATAATAAGTGCTACATTTGCTGGCTGTTATTATGGCTTTTACCAAGGAACGAATGAGGAGCATATCCAAGGATATGTAACGATTGAGTGACGCAGGAAAAAGGCG
>CAIQLG010000273.1 GCA_903872565.1 uncultured Lentisphaerota bacterium
CGTGCCTAGAGCAATATAAATTCTTTTGTACTGCATTTTAAATTCCTCCGGTTATATGTTTAATAAAGGTTTTTTGCCCTGGCGAATCATAAGGCCGCCTGAAACAAGCATCACAATTCCCGCAATGAGATAGATCAGCAGGTAAGGCAGTTCACGAAGCCAGTTATAGTGTGAAATGAAAAAATCGAAGATTTCAAATTCTTGAGGAACTCCGGCGAGGAATGCACATTCTTTTGGGGGATTGTCGAGTTCTTCCAATACACCATTCAAGCCCTTTTCAACATAGAAGTTCTTAGATTTGCTGTCGGGGTCTCCGTTTCTTAGCTTCACGATGGTTGCATTTTCAGGGCCAAGATTGTCGTTCAGGGCAGCCTGTTTGATAAGGGATGCCAACTCATCCTGATCCATATATGTTATGAACTGGCCGACGAGGTAGCCCCATTGTTCATTGCTGAGAGATTTGTGAAGTTTTTCTTTATCCTGCTGTTTGTATAGTCCCTCCTGTTCCGACGTGAGCTTCAAAGTGTCGGTTATCCCTGGTTTTTTTCCGGTTGTCTTTATGAACTCCTCTATTCTTTCCGGTGGCCAGTATAAAGGGTCAAAAAATTGATCAACAAAAGGATAATTGTATGTTATTGGTCTTCTATCTGGCATTGAGTGAATCATGCTGATAAACTTGTGTCTTTCCTCGGGCTTCATTATCCTGAACTGGTCAAGAATACATTCTTTCAGACCGTCCTTGCCTTCGATTTTCGGACAATTCTGGACGAGCCAGTGCATTTGCCAACTGAAGTCCAGTTTGTTAAATAGTGACTTTGAATTATCTTTGAGATGTCTTATATACTGCTGTTGGTAGTTGTTTTCTCTAAATTTATATACGCAGACCGAATATGAGACCACAGAAATAATCAGGACCGTCAATCCGATTGCCGACCATCTCCTTCCGAGCTCGCTCCAGGCGCCTTTGAACGGCGGAGTTTTGCCCCTGTAGCATGCAATCATAATCAGTCCAATTACAATCGGCAGAAACATCATGACCCAAGTTCCAGTTTCTGGGCGTAATGTTTCCTTAGTTAAAAACCACCAGTGTTCCCAAGTCATAAATGCTCCCTTTGTTAGTTGTTTTATGCTTCTTCCGAATCTGTTGTAACTTCAAATGAATCGTTTGTTCCGAGTATTTTGTATTCTCCAAGTTTTGCTGGGTTTGTCATCGTGTCTTTTTGCAATGCGATAGTCCTGTTTGGATCCAATGCGCTCTGAAGATTGATTGGTCTGTCATCCAGAGAAAAAAATTGGATTTTCGTCTCGTCGCTTTCTGAGTCAAAGCATATAAATATCTTGAAATTTCTTTCACATCCGAAAACGGCCGATAGCGAAATAGATTTTTGTAACCGTTCACGGTTACTAAACTTGAAATTAGAAATTAGGAATTGGTGATATTATACTTGTGGCGACACGGGAAGTCAAATTAAGTTGAATATTTTTTGTCTATTATCCGGTATCCAGATCAATGAGAGATGGGGGTGA
>CAIQLG010000274.1 GCA_903872565.1 uncultured Lentisphaerota bacterium
CCCGTTTGTTTCTTTAGTTCGATTTTGCCCAACACCTCAAGCGCCTCGTCGTATTTCCCCTGTTTGCGAAGAATCTCCGCCGCAGACAAAACAGCGTTCAACGTATAGTACATGCCGCCTCCACTCGACACCATTTTGATCCCCTCGGTATATGCCTCCAACGCCTTCTTGTCATCTTTAAGAAGATCCCGGCATGTATCGCCTAGCATCAACCAGGCAAGCCCGGGCGTGTGTCCCTCGCGACTATACTCCGCCGCCTTTTTCAAGTCTGCTGCCGCCGCCGGTCCGTCTTTCAATTGAACAAAGGCCTGACCCCGGCTGAAAAAGGCTTCGCCCCGCGCGCTCTCCGGCCATTGATCGATGTCCTCCGTCTTGAACTCGGCGATCAACTCGCTGTATTTCCCATTTGTCTGAAGGATGTTCGTCCGGCACTTCTTGGAAACCGCCTGGATCGGAATGGCTTTGGCCAACTCCAGCGCCCGATCAAATTGTTTCAGGCGATTCGCACACCTGGCCGCCTGCTCCAGTGCGTCCGATTTCTGAAGGTCGCTCGCCGTGCTTGCCGCCATATTCGTGAAGGCGGTCAACGCCTCGGTATTGCTGCCTGTCTGGACCAGTGCCAGCGCCGCCTTCCGAGCCGACAGGTAGTCGGCCGGGCCATGACCATCGATCGCACAAAAGCTGTCATCCATTACGCCAAACTTCCGCGGCACGTAAAACGAGTTTGTCCCCGTGGGCGACCAGGCGGAGCGTTCCGTCTCGGTGCTGCTCACCCGCTGCCTGCAGACGTTGATGGCCCACGGATACAAGGTGTTGGGCGCGCGCCCCTCGACCGATTTCATTGGATCCACGCCTCCATCCATCATGTCGCCGACGGGAATGCGCATTTCCACGCTCCAGAACTTGTCGCCCCTGAACACGGTAATCTTGGCACTCGATTCCCAGGCAAGATTGGTCCCATCCTTCATATCGGCATCAAACACCGCGCCAGCCGGATTGACTGCGATCTGATAGTAGGAATGGCTTTGGGTCTCCAGCAGCACGTCCACGTAATCGCCCTTGAACATTGCGGGATCGTCATTATTGGCCATCGTGATGTTCAAATTTTTCATGTCCGGCTCTTCACAACGAATCCCAAAATAGATCGCCCGGTTCCCCCAGATCACCCGATAAGATGTGCCGGAAAATGGGCACCGCCCGGTCTCCAGTTCGGCCAGACCTTGCGAATATGAACCCCATCCATAGTTTCCACCATTCCACCGGGGCTCGTCCAGGCGGCCATCCACCGTGATTTCAGAGTCGCTCGCCGGGTTCTCCACAAAAATGCGGGCCTTGGGAATATCCTTCCGATTCTTGGAAAGCCTATCGCGCAATTCTGTCAACGGTTTTTTGCAATAGTCCTCCAGAAGATCGATGCGTTTGCCGTACACCGTGTCACCGGCGGCCTTCCGGGCGGCGTCCAGCAGTTCCAATGCCTTGCCGACCGGCGCCGCGTCGCTGGTCATCCTATTCCAATTCGCCTCGGAAAATTCGATGAACGCCTTCATCTCCTTCGCCGCCGGCCCGTAGAATTTCTCGTAGTACTCGTTCAGCAGCGCCTCGATGTCCTGATCCGCATCCCAGTAATAGCGCGTCGTCACGTAGACGTTTAGATGTTCGAATCCCGACACGTCCCAGGCCAGTTCGATGAACTCCCCTTGCGATTTTCCCTTCAAGGAACGCAGATCCTCGGCAGCCGCGTGGGGAAAATAGGACGGAAGATGTGAACCGCTTTGCATGTAATGGCAGTAAATCTCCAGATTCCCCGGCGCCAGCTTGTCCAGCCACCCCTTGCGTATCTCCAGCGCTTTGGCGCGCGTTTCAGGATTGTTGAAATCATAGCGCGGCTGGACAATCACCGCCATCACATTGGGGCTGAACTTGGCGATCTTTTCCGGCGGAAGCGTATAGGAGCCATACGCGCCGCAGATCACTTTCCGGTCCGGGTGCGTCTTGTACAACTCCTTTGCCACGCGCTCGACAAAATCCCAGACATAATCCGAGCACGCGCCCCTGTCGCCTCGGCCCGGAGTGTCCTTGCCTTTGCACAGATCGCACCCGCACATGCGAAATCCGTCGTTCGGCCAGATGGAGATGTATTGCAAGTCAGGCTCAATATTGAACACTGTGCGCAAATATTTCACCGTATATTCGAACAGCTCCGGTGACGAAAGGCAGGCGGCATAATAATTATCGCGGGGATCTGGTGTCCGATGGTTGGCGTAAAATTCAGGATGCGCCTTCTTGACCTCGTCCCGGCCAAGCACATAAATCAAGCCATGCGGCCCCTGAAGACGCAAGGTGCCGTCGATACCGCAGCGCAGTTTGTACAACTCGCCATCCCGTTCGCCGGCGCCGCGGAAACTGGGCGCGTAGAAGCACAGGCCCCGATATGGAAAATCGGGTTTGACCGTCTTGTTGACTGGGGTCAGCGTGATCGTTTTCAACTTGGGAACAATTTCACCGAGGTCGCCGGGCATATACCAGCGCACGCCCAGGCCGCGCAGAAACTCGTACACGGCATTCAGTGTTCCGCGCTGGTCATGATCCCAAAGGCCGATGGCCGGACTGGAACCCGACCATTCCGATGGCAGGTTCCCATAATGCTCGCCTGTGCGCTCATCCCATTCCTTGAGCGCGCGAGACCTATCACCGTCAGTACGAGGCATATAGGGAGGCGGCACAAAATCCTTGTCATGCCCCATGAGCACAAGATAGTCTTTGCCAGATACCATCCGGAAGGCGCCGCCTTTGAGGCCTTCGTCGGAGATTTTCAATCGATCGGTGTACTCGCTCTTGCCGACATAAATATGCGCGGCGACATCCGTGCCGGGCGCGGTCAAGATCGGCAGTTTTGCCCCGCTGATCTTGGCGATGTAGGCGCGCAATTCCAAGGCACCCAGTTTCGCCGCACGCGACGGCTTCTCGGAGATCACGATGTCGGCGCACGGCTTCCCGTCCTCGACGAGGTAAGGTTTGCTGAAAAAACGAAACCATGCCCACCCGGATGCGGATGGCGCGCAGGCCGAATTCACGTCCC
>CAIQLG010000275.1 GCA_903872565.1 uncultured Lentisphaerota bacterium
CGTATGGCTTGAAACTTGTAGCCACGGCCATGTTGGCCGTGTCGCCTCCAACATGGAGGCGGCTACATAGGTCCTGGCGTAGCCGGTTAAGTTCATCGCATAGGAAATTGTATTTAGTTGAGCATTGAGAATTCCTGTCCTGACAATAAAAAATAATGTTCAATAATCAATAATCAATTTTCAATGTTCAAGTTGTCTTGAAAGTCCCGGCGTAGGCAGTTAAGTTCACAAAAGGAGCAAACAATGAATTTGTATCGTTTCATGAAGCGTCTGACTGTTTCATCTTCGGTTCTGGCCGCTGCCAGTTTCTGCGGTTTCGCCTCGGACAACACCAAGACTGCCGACAAACCGGATGACACGGCTCCCAGCCTCGTGCTGGCGGAGAATGGCAAGACGGACTACCAGATCGTGATCCCCGACAAAGGCAAGGAGGAGATCGTCGACAACTGGCTCTTCGCGGCTGCAAAGCTGATGCAGGCGGCGTTCGAAAAGAACGGTTTCAGTATCGATGTCGTGGAGGAGTCGGCGAAGGTGAAGGACAAGCCTGGCATCTACCTCGGCGCGACCGAATTTGCGAAGAAGAGCGGGATCAAGGTTGAGCAGCACGACGACTGGACGTATTATCACAAGGCCGTCGGCAAAGACCTGATCATCGCCGGTAACGACAAGAAGGATCCTGTCAGTACCATCAAGTTCACGAAAACGCCGCTCGCGCTGCTCGGAACGGTCAAGGGCGTCTGCGACTTCCTGCGCGAATACGCAGGAGTGCGCTTCCTTTTCATGAACATGGAACAGGATCAGTACCCCGCCGGCGGATGGGTCGCACACGACAAAGGGGGCACCAACAAGGACGGCTCCCTCGACCGCCACATCTGGAGCGGCGGTGCCTCCCGGAACGGCAAGGTCTACATGGGCGTGTATTCCACAGGCCAGTTCTGCGAATATGACATCCGCACCGGTTCCTGCGAGGTTTATGCACCCATGCCGAGGGGACGCGCGGGGTTTACGTCCAGGGGTTTTCCGAATTGCCCGACGGCCGAATCCTCGTCGGCCTCGACGGCGCCAAACCCTCGTTTGTCATCTACAACCCCGTCTCGCAGCGTATCGAGTCAATCCATAACGTGGATCTTGAACACAACTTCGGTTCCTTTTGCGTTCTGGACGACCGACACGTCATCTACAGTGCTCAACACGTTCTCGAGCTGTTTAATTATCGAACCGGGTGCGTGGACGGCGCCTTTCTCGACGAGATCCCCGAGCAATTAAGTCGCATCCACCGTTTTGGCGACTCGTTCCTGGCGGTCGGCGGTGCCCTCAGGCGCATGTATGAGTTCGATCGGCGTAGCTTCCGCGTTTTAAAAGACGGCTTTAAAAATAACAACTGCCCGAATGGTGGCGTGCATCATATCAAAGACAGGATTTTTGCCGGACTCGGCGACAATGGCCTGTTCACGCTCTTTGACGCGGACAGCGGTGAAGCAACACCTGCAGATCCCCAACGAAACCGCCCTAGGACGGGTGTGCATGCTCGAAAAACAACCGGGCTCGCCTGTGGTTGTAGGCGCGCACCATGGCTACTCGGACATGTTCCGCCTCGATTCAGAAACAGACCAATCAACCCCGTCGCTCGACAAGATTGTGGCGCCCCCTGGGCAGCTCAATTGCGCCACGTTCCTGGACGGCATCTGGTATCTTGGCGTTTACGGCGGGTCGATCCTCGCCGCGTACCGGCCGGATCGCCCGTTTGTCTGCAACGAAAATCCGCGCACGATCACCACCGTGGGGCACGAACAGAACCGCCCGGTCGGCATCGTCAATGACGGTCGATATGTCTATATGGCCTCCAAGGCTACGTATCAGCGGCTCGGCGGCGCCATCACAGTGCTGGATCCCGGGACGGAAAAGATCCAGGTATACCGGGACTTTGTGCCTTCCCAGAATCCGCAATGCCTGTTTTACCATCCCTCGGGGCTCCTGCTTGGCACCACGCAGACCTTCGGCGATATGCGGAGCTGCACCGCAAGGGACAAAAATGCTGTGCTCTTCGCCTGGGACACCCGCCTGCGGAAAACGGTGCATACCTCGTACCCCTGGGAATCCGACAGTTTGGGCGCGTACGACCTGTCGCCGGACGGCATCCTTATCGGGTTTAATGATGATCATTATTTCCTGTTCAACGCCCTCGATTTCTCCTGCGTCCTCGTGAAGTCGGACATTCCCCAGCCGCCCGCTGGCGAGATTTTCCTGGATGCGCGGCGGTTTCTCGGCAGCTACCAGAAACCCGGCACCGGGGAGTTTCGATTTTTCATTCTCGACATCGCAAGTAACCGGGTGGAGGATCTGGGCCCGACCCAAAACACCCAGTTCTTCGCAAAACTGTCCGACCATGAAGTACTAATTAAATTAGTGTTGAATGTTACAAATGTACACATAAAAGGTGCTTTCTTACATTTCATTCTGCAGATATCCACAGTAAAATATAGACAATGAGGAAACATGAGGATTTTAAAATAGCGATTCAATGAAAGGAGATCTTGAAATGAGCCCAAAAAGGACAAGAGATCAACTGGAAGCAAAAGATAATCGTAATCGCAAGTTTCTTTTTGCCATGCCCTTCACTTTAATCGAACTCCTTGTGGCTGCGCCCGGCGTAGTTCTGAATCGCATTGCGATTCAAACGAAGACGAGAGC
>CAIQLG010000276.1 GCA_903872565.1 uncultured Lentisphaerota bacterium
CATGTCAACCATGGTGCCGATCGCTATCGCAATACCTCCCAGGCTCATCAGGTTGGAATCAACTTTGAAGATCGCCATCAGGATGAACGTCACGAAAACGGCGAGCGGGATATTCAGCGGAATCATCATGTTGGACCGGAAATGCGCAAGAAGCATGAAGACGACAAAACAGCAAATCAGGATTTCCTCGACGAGGGCGTCCTTCAGCGTGCCCAGCATCTCCCCTATGAGTTCGGCGCGATCGTAGAACGGGACTATGCTCATCTGCGATTTGCGGCCGTCGGCGAGAATCTTCCGGGGCAGACCCGGCTCTATCTGCTTTATCTTGTCCTTGATCCGCTTGATGACCGCAAGGGGATTTTCGCCATATCTGACGACCACGACTCCGCCTACCGCCTGGGCTCCCTCCTTGTCAAGTATCCCTCGTCTCAGTGCCGGACCGAGATGGACATTGGCGATGTTCCGTATGTATATGGGGACATAGTTGTTTGTCTTTACCAGGATGTTTTCAATATCTTTCAGCGACTTTATGAAGCCTTTTCCCCGGATGACATACTCGATGCCGTTGTGCTCTATTGTTTCCGCTCCGACGTCAATGTTCCCCTTCCGTATCGCCTCGAAGATTTCAGGGAGGCTGACACTGGCCGCCCTCATCTCCACGGGATCGACGTCAATCTGATATTCCTTGACATAGCCGCCGATGGAGGCGACCTCGCTCACACCCTCGACGGACTGCAGCGCATATCGGACATACCAGTCCTGCGTGGAGCGCAGTTCCTGGAGGCTGAACCCCTCGCCTTCCACTGTGTACCAGAATATCTGGCCGAGTGCCGTGGCATCGGGCCCCAGCGAAGGCACTACGCCTTCCGGCAGACGCTGCTGGGCGAGGTTCAGGCGTTCAAGTATCCTCGACCTCGCCCAGTAGAACTCGACATCGTCATTGAAGATCACGTATATGGTGGAGAATCCGAACATCGAAAGACTGCGCACGCTCTTGACTCCTGGAATTCCCTGCAAGGTTACGGTCAGCGGATATCCGACCTGATCCTCGACATCCTGCGGCGAACGGCCGGGCCAGTCGGTGAAGACAATCTGCTGGTTCTCGCCGATGTCCGGGATCGCGTCAACCGGGATAGGATTCCTCGGCATCCATTTGATGCCAAAGTCGAAAGGCATGTAATACATTCCGCCGCCGATAATGGCAAGCACTATGATCAGGGCGACAAGTTTGTTGACAAGGCAGAAACGGATGAAGCGGTTCAATAATGATGCTGGTGCTTCGTTCATCAACCTTCAGTGTCCTCGTTTTAAAGTTCTATGTCTCAACAGTATGCAAAAACTAAATTTGTGACTCAGGAAGTCTTAATTCTTCTGCTTGCGGGCCAAGCCCGCCTTATTTCTTTCCGCCGATTGTTTCCTGCACTTCTCCGCACCCCGGCATGTCCGGACCGAAATACGGATTTCTCACCTCGTCGTTCTCCTGCACCCAGAAGGCGCCCCTGCCGTCAAACGCCATTGGACAAAACACCTTGTAGAAGGGCTTCTTCAAGTCTTCCGAGGAGGATGAAAGCTCCTTGTAGAAGCACTTGGAAATCTTCTCGAAATTTTCGCGGGCGGCCTTCAAATCCTTCGAGGAGCCCAGAGCGCCTGAATATCGCCCGTCAAGTTTCGCCGCAGACTTCAATGCATCATCCAAGTTATTTGTAAACAATGCCTTATGGAGATTGAAATATGCCGTAGAAATATCATCTGGCGGTGGCGCATTTTTCATCTTGTCATTGCCGGTGTCGGGGCTGCCAAGAGCTTCCGCGCCATTCCCGCAGGAGAGCGACATCATTGACGATTTGCCCATTATCTGAAGGGCGCTGTCAATCTTGAAGCTGCCGCTCACCACCACATTCTCGCCCTCCTTGAGCCCTGACTCGACGATGAAATAATCGCCCGCCCTCGGGCCCAGTGTGATTTCCCGGCATACATATACGCCATCTCTCCCTGGAACAGCCACATATACGACAGCCCTTTTTCCAGTCAGAAGAGGTGCGGTCGCAGGAATGACAAGCGGCGGGGAAACATCATCGCCCATTTTTGATTGGATCACCGCATTCACGAAGATCCCGGGTTTAAGCAGGCCTTCATGGTTGTCCACCACGAGTCTGACGTTCACTGTCCGCGTCGTCTCATTTAGAAAAGGCTGAATCAGAGAAATCCTGCCATGGAATTTTCTGCCCGGGCACGCATCCGCCGTGAATTCAACCTCCTGTCCCAGTTTCAACCAGGGCAGATCGCTCTCGTATGCCTCTATATTTATCCAGACCGTATCCAGATCGGCAATCGTGAAAAGTTTTTCTCCCCGTTCAAACACATCGCCGCTGGTCACATTCTTTTCAATCACTATGCCTGTTATCGGAGAAGTCACTGTCGAAAGCAATCCTGAGTTCAGCTCCACCAGTGGATCTCCTTTTTTCACGGAAACCCCAAGGGATTTTACGAAAAGACTGTTTACTCTTCCGGAAAATTTTGCGTTCACATATGACAAAGTCTCCTCGTTGTAGCCGATTTTCCCGAGCATTCTGATTTCGGACGAAACGAGCTTTCTTTCAACAGGCGCCATCTCTATTTCGGCAAGTTTTTCCGCCGCCTTGGAAAGTTTCAATTCCGCCGCGCCGCATTCGCCGCCCGAGCCGGAATCATTCCGGACCGGAATCAGATCCATGCCGCAAATCGCGCACTTCCCATGTTTCGACTGACGTATCTGCGGATGCATCGAGCAGGTCATTTCGGCCGGGTGTGAAACGATGGCGGGCGAACGTCCAGCACCTTCGGTGGACTGGCTCATGTTCGCCCCCCCCCTGAACAGAAATCCAAGCAGAAATGCAAGTATCACGCAAAAGATAAAAATCATTGATTTCATTTTCTTATCCATGAAACCTCCTTTTTAACGGCTGATTCAATTAACATGAAACCAGAGGATGTCATTATTTTCGTCCGTCTGCATATTGCTCCATTTGAGGGGTTCAATATGCCCATCCCAGAATGTGACATTCGCACGATTGCTGTGGCGGACATCAACGTTATTCATCTGTTTCGTGGTCGTCGTCCCTTCGAGCGGGCAGTATACCAGCCAGCTGTCGTCATGCGAGGCATGATTCGCGACGGAGTCAACCAGTTCCAGGACTTTTGCGGGATTTTTAACGAGGCGCAGTTTGATCACCTGCGATCCGGCCTGTGTATGGCTTGGGCTCGTGGCCAGATGCGAGAAGTTCCGCCCATAATCACAGAGTGGATGCCCGACGGCCGACGTGGTGTAGATTTTCCTTTCCTTGCCAGGGCACTGGAGGATGTTTGTACTTTTCATGTAGTCCTGGAAATTCTCCGACCAGTATTTGACAGTGTTCGGAGGTGTGTAGGATCCGGTGGAAACGTAGGGAATAGAGTCGTCAAAGTCAGCTATATAATGAGCTATGGCTAGATTGATCTGACGACTGTTGTTTATGCAGCAACTCTGCTTGGTGATTTTTCGGGCCTTTGCTAGCACTGGCATAAGCATGCCAAACAGGATGGCGATTACGGCGACGACCACAAGCAATTCGACCAAGGTGAATCTTCTTGACTTTTGGATTTTCATATTTCCCTCTCCCCCATCATTTCTTTTTCTTTAGTGACTTACTTTTCAACTTCTATGTTAACCTTCTTTATAAACTCGAAACTCGAAGTACGAAATACGAAACAAATTCAAAATCCGAAAGTTTGAATTTTCTTCTCCATTGTTTAGGATTTTCCGCCACGGCGGATCAGCCCTCGGCTGACGAAATTTCGGATTTGGTTTGCGGGCGTCTCCCTTCCCTTCCCGGAAAACTTTTCAACGATCTTTGAACCCGCAAGGATTCCAACGATTCCTGCTCCTCCGGCCAGACATCCCATGCAGCCATTGCAACGCGATGCGCAACTTGCCGCCAGCATTGATGCAACTGCGGCTGCAGATCCCATGGCGCCATATGTGATCCTCTTACTTAAGGACACCTGTCCCGGCATGTTTTTTGCTTCTTCTGCCATCATTTTACCGCTCCCTTCGGACAAACGTCCTTGCATTTCCCGCACGAGATGCACGAGAACTGGCTTATTTTAACTACATCCTTATCCTGTGAGATGGCCCAGACCGGACATGCCGAACTGCATGCGCCGCATCCTGTGCATTTGGCGTTTTCAATCATGTACCTCCGGAACCCGAGCTTTGCTCCCAGTCCGTTCACCAGCGAAGCCACCGCACCCACCGGGCACATGAAGTTGCAGTAGCCGCGACCGCCCTTGGACCAGACTCCCAGAAGGATGAAAAGAGATGCGCTTAACATTCCGGTTGTCGTGAAAAAAAACGCCATGCTTCCGGCGTTGAAGGGCGCGGTGAACAGTTGCGGCACGGTAGAGAAATTACAGAGCTTGCAGCAAAGAGTACCGATTCCTACGGCAGGCGCGACAAGAAAAACAAGGAAGTATCCATATCTGACAGCAGGCGCAGGAATCTTGGAATAATCTATCTTTATCTTGTCAGGCACAAGCTTGGAGGCGATCTCGCTTGTTCCACCTATCGGGCAAAGACGTCCGCACCATAGACGCCCGAAGAAAAATGTTACCGCAAACACCAGCGCGGCCAGAGTCATCCCCATGAACGTCGCAAACATCATGTAGGAGCTAGGATTGTTCATATACATGCGCATGCACCATGTCCCGCAGAATCTCGACTCTCCAAAAAATTGCGGCAGGAGGCTGAGAGGAGGCAGGAAAAGAATAATTCCGAGAATTATAGTCGCATAACGGATCTTCGCCGCCCTGCCGAGATTCTTGAATTTATTGATTATGTTCATTGTTTCATATTTAATTATTGAAAGACTAATCATGATGCTTTTTCCCCTTGGACGGATGTCCTGATCCGGAAGTCGCACCACCATCGTGACAATCCGATGGAGCACTACTGGCAGAGGCGGACAACTCGGGTGCCGCAGATCTCGGATCCGAGAAATCCACAGGCACTGTCAGGACTTTGCGTTGTTGGCTGTCGGTCACTACAATGTTGCATTTCTCTGGCGGCACCGGTTTTTCTGCGAAATTCGCAGGATTTCCAGTAAAAGCATTCATGCAATCCTCTGAACAGAAATGATAGGACTTGCCCTTGAACTCCTTTGAATCTGCCGCTTCCGAAGGGCTCGCCCACATGCCGCATACCGGATCCTTCTCCAGAGCCATGAATACCACATAGAAGGCAAATTTCTCGCCTGGTTGAACGCCTCTTATAGTGTCTCCTACAAATTCGGGCCATTTATGTATTCCTATATTAAACACGGAAGGATTCCTGGCTATGATTTCGAACGGAGGCGGGTTCGTCCCTTCAACCGATATCTTCAGGTCATCCTTGCATTCGAGCTTGGCCTTGCTGGTCACGAGGACGCTGCAACGTGGAGTTCCATAGGAAATATGTACCCCGTGCCGGGCATTGCCACCCTGCAGATTTGTTTCCGAGACAACATGTCCAAAGTCTGCCGGCCTATATGCGGCCAGAGCAGTGAAGATCACTACGGAGCCAACAAATGTCGCTGTCAAGATGATTTTTTTTGAAATAGCCATCCTGTTTCCTTTTTATTTGACTGCAGACTTGTTCTCTATCTCGATCCCGGAAACGTAGAAACGGTTGCTGGATGGAGTCAGATAAATAATCGCGGCATTTTCACCCATGGGACAGGTCGCCTTGAACACTCTCCCTTCCTCGCTGTCGCCGACAACCACGCTGGACGCCGAGGCACCACTGTAGCTGGCAAGGAGTTTTGGTGCGCTTTCATACAGGGAATCAGGGCTACCAGGCTTGAAGAAATTCTTTCCCGTAAATTTCCCTTCGGCAAGAAAACTGTTGACGAATTTCTCGGCCTTCTTGAAATCGCTTAGCCTGGCGTAGGTCCGAATCTCATTTTCCTTTGGCGGAAAAATGGAATTGAAAAAAAGGATATAGGCGGAAAGAGCAAAGACCAGAATGCTAATTGCCGCGAGAACAGTCCTCGACGGTAAAGCAAAGCTCTTTTTCCCATTGCTGATGTCTGTGTCCAGTATTATTTTCCTGTCAACTGCGGATTGTATGGAATCGTTCATGCCGTGCCTGGATTTGACGCTGTCAGCCTCGCATTTTTTCCTGGCGGCCTGATTGATTCTTTCTTTAATATTCCTTATTTCATCGATGCTGCTCATTTCGTTCCTTGAAGTTACTTTTGCACCAGCGCGACTAACTTATATCTCAGACCTTGTTTGCGATATGGGCAATAACCCTACCAATGCATGGGGGAAAACCCTACCGAGGGGAACTTGTTGGTTGGATGCTTCTGACTCAGCGGTCATCAGGAATATGGGGAAGTCTCTGAGTTCTCCTGATGTGATGCTCTTCTTAAGAATGTAACATTGCCTGTGTGTGATCTTTCTGAAGCCGTGTTTCTTCAGCATGGAAGAAAGCTCTTCCACATCGAAACCATTGTGTCCGTTGAATCCTTCTCCGTGGAACGAGCCGTCCTCCTTATAGAGATCAGCTATGGCGAGATATCCGCCCTTGGACAGTATGGAGTGAAATTTCCCGAGGATAGAATTAATATCGCATACATGGTGCAGGGTCATCTGGTTGTAGATGATGTCGAATTCGCCGGTGAAATCCTCTTTTTCGAGATCAATGAAAATAGCATTCATGTTCTTGGCGGCCACGGCCTGTATCTTTTCCTGCGTGACATTTACCATTTCCCTGGAACTGTCCATCATTGTGATTTCTGAAAACCTGTCCTTCAGGATAAAACTGAGCAACCCCGTCCCGGCACCATATTCAAGAGCCCTCATATTGCTGCGAATAGGAATTGTTCTTAATAATTCAGAGGCTACCGCCAGAGATCTGTCAAGATGCATCTTTTCCTTATCCCAATCCCTCGCCTTGCTGTCGAAATCGATCATATAATTTTCCGCCTTTTTTAGATTGAAATCGCCCGGCATCAATTTAGCATTCTGAAAAAGATTTGCTAACTTATCCCCGGGCATCTTGTCACGAAACTTGTCAGTGATCGCAGACATTATCTCCGGTTTTCAGATTCCCTTTAAGATAATCTGCCACAATGTGATCCGGCGTATCTCCCTGGACTCCGACCATGACTTCAATTCCATTTTCCGCGAACAGGGACTGAGCCCGGCTTCCCATTCCCCCGGCTATTATGAGATTGGCTCCCTGCTCCTTCAGCCATAGTGGCAGAAGTCCAGGCTCGTGGGGCGGAGGAACAAGATAGGTGGCAGACGTGATTCTCTTCTTTTCAAGATCAAC
>CAIQLG010000277.1 GCA_903872565.1 uncultured Lentisphaerota bacterium
GGCCGGGAGGAGTTCAAAAAGGCACATCCGGAATATTTCGCGCTGTGTGCCGACGGCACCCGGGCGACGGGCACGGCTGCGGCAGGATTCAACGATTACTACGCCTGCCTGTCTTCCGAAGGCATGTTCGAATCCACCGTGAAATATGCACGGACGGTATTCGATGTTTATCCCGACATGCAAGTTGTCTGCATCATGCCGAACGATGGGTTTTGGGCCGGCAACATGTGCCAGTGCGATGTGTGCAAAGGCAAGGCCACGCCTGAACGAGGCTCAGAGGGCGTGATGTCGGATTATGTCTGGGGGTTTGTAGATCGGGTGGCCCGGGAACTGTACAAGACGCACCCGGACCGGAAAGTGCACTGCTCCGCGTATAGCGCATATGTGTTGCCGCCGGAGAAGATCGCCAAATTCAGCCCCAATGTGATGGTGGGGGTTGAGCGAGTGTCCTATAAGAATCCCGAAGAGCGCGCCAAGGCGCTGGAGATCCGCAAGGGGTGGCTGGACAAACTGGCGCCGGGAAATTTTTTGACATGGGGCCATTATCTGCAAAGTTGGCATGGAGGGGTGCTGCCAGCTTATTTTCCCCACGCAATTGCCGAGGATCTGCATTCGTTGAAAGGTCTCTCGCAGGGTGAATTTATCGAACTAACCGGGGACAACCGCGACATGCACGCTCCAGGATTTAACCATCTGAACGTGTACGTGACGATGCGTTATTACTGGGACGCGAACCAGGACATCGATGCGTTGCTGAACGAGTACTACGAGAAATTCTACGGGCCAGCGGCAAAGGAGATGAAAGCCTTCATAGAATATTCCGAGGCGAACTGGGGAAAGATGTCCAATGACGCGGCGCCGATCGGTAAGGCCTTGGAGCTTTTGGCCACCGCCCGGAAGGCCGCCGGGGACACGATTTATGGCCAACGCATCGATCTGCTGATTGACTACTGTCAAAAGCCGATGACGGAGTTGGCCACCAAACTTGCAAAGGGGCGGAACAAGGACCTGAAATTCGCGGCGGAATCCCGCGGCAAGCCGCCGGCCAAACTGGACGGCAAACTGGACAAGCCGTTCTGGAAGGATTTGCCGGAATATTCCCTGCGCGATCTCAATACGGGGGCGGGGGCGACCAACGCGGTGGCGACAACCTTCCGTGTCGCCTGGTGCGACGACGATGCCTTCTATTTCGGCATCCGCTGTGAAGACCCGGATATCAAGGGACTGAACATCGGCAGCCGGAACCCGGACGACACGGCGATCTGGGAAGGGGATAACATCGATTTGATGATCGAGACCCAGGGGCACTCGTATTATCAGATCGCAATCAGTCCCAGCGGCGCGATCGTGGATGCGGATCGCAAAGGTGGGTTTAACACGCTCTGGAATTCAGGCGCCCAGGCGGCCACGTATGTGGGCGACGGGTACTGGAGTATGGAACTGCGGGTGCCGGCGGCGGGCGATCAGGCGGAGACGATCAACCCGCTGGTCGGCATCTCGGGACGCAAGCCGA
>CAIQLG010000278.1 GCA_903872565.1 uncultured Lentisphaerota bacterium
AAGGCTCATCGAGACCGATCCTAAAAGGAAAGGCCTTGATATCGCCTTGGGCAATATTCGCAAATGGAGAGCCAACGGCACAGATAGTGTCCTATATAACAGATGGGAGAAAATTATTACTTCCGGAGACTGGAAGACCATTCGCCACTATCTTGTCTCATCTTCCGATGGAAGGGCTACACAACTCCAGCAGAATACACCTTTTCGGAATACAATACCGATAGAACTCAAGAAAAGGATTAGTGCTAAGTTTTCTTCAATAAATTTATGAGAAAACAACAGTTCAATGATATTCTTCTGAAGGCTGCCAAGGAATCCAAAGGCAATCTTAACACTAGAAGACATTGACAGGCACATGCTGACCGAAGGCTGGAGAGATCGCCTTGTCCCTTATAAAATCAAGGACGGAGCTAAGAGAAAAGAATATGAAGTGCTCTGCCTTTCGCTTCCGGACATATGCTTAAACAAGCTTTGTTGGGGAAGACCAAAGGATTATGATTTTGTTTCCAGTGTGATCTCCGGTAAACATATCAGAATGGAAGAAATTGAATCCCTTGCTGGAAGTGTTCAAAGTAAATACAGAAACATTCTAAGGCAGAATATTAAAAAAGCCAAAGGGTTTATTCGGCAGGGGAAAAACAATTCCATCCTTCACCACTAACAGACACTAACGGTTCACTAACAGGATCAGGATTTAAAATACAACTCTTGCTGCGAATTTTATTTTGTTGCAAAATCAAACTCACAGCAAATATTCGTTAGTGACTCTTATTAGTGAAAATTAGTGGTTAATAAAATCTTATAATTCGTTTAATTCGGTAAATTCGTTGACAAAATCTCTGCGTCTCCACGTCTCTGCACGAGATAGCCTTTTTAAAAAGTTTAGCTCCTGAATATAATATGAATAAAGCAATTTTTTTTGATCGAGATGGAGTTTTGATCAAAGACAATGGTCATTTGACTCAAATTGAAGATATCGAATTTGCTGTCGATGTTTTCCCCGCATTTAGATTATTCAAAAGTATGGATTTCAAGCTTATTGTTGTTACTAACCAGGCGGTTGTTGCTAGAGGGATGATCGATGAAGCCGGAGTGTCGGAAATCAACCAGTATATTCTTGATGAAGTCTACAAAAATACAGGTTGTAAAATCGAAAAATTCTATTTCTGTCCACATCATCCAAATGCAAATATTGAAGAATATCGCGAAAATTGCGAATGTCGCAAACCCAAGCCGGGGATGCTGATGCAGGCTGCAAGAGAGTTTGGAATTGACTTATCACAAAGTTATATGATTGGAGATCGACTTTCGGATGTGATTGCCGGAGCAAAAGCTGGATGCAGGACAATTCTCCTTGCGACAGGAAAGCATGAAGATGCACCAATTGAATCCGATGCTTTTGATCTTGAAATAAAACCGGACTTTACCTGTAGTAACCTAACAGAAGCAGTAGAGATCATAAATAAAACAAGATCATAGTCATCCCATGGGACTGGCGGATTAATGGATTTCTGGATTAGTGGATTATTGGTTTTTAATTCAGAAAACGCAAAGGCACATGCAATTAAATAAAAAATACAAAACGGGCATTTAATCTTTAGTGTCAGAGTATCATCGTTATTTTCTTTAGGAAAATAACTGTGTCAGAGTGTCAGAGGAAAAAACTTTGACTCTTTGATACAATGACACATTGACACTGCCGCCAGTGTTGATTTTCAACAATCCAGCATGTCACGCCGTAGCTTCTTTATAAAGGCGGACAATCCGCTTATCCAATAATCCATGGGATGACAGTGGAAAATATATATTATGAAAGCAATAGTTTTAGCAGCCGGAAAAGGAACTCGATTAGCTGGTTTGACTAAAAATATCCCCAAGCCGATGCTGCCTATAAAAGGTAAACCTCTTTTGGAACATATAATTTCTTATCTCAACAATAATGGAATTATTGAAATTGGCATAAATCTTTTTACCATGCCGGAACAAATAATAGATTACTTTGGGAACGGTAGCAGGTTTAAAGTGAAGATTGAATATTCCAGAGAAGATGAGTTATTGGGTACCGCTGGATCCTTGCTCTATTTTTCTGATTGGCTGAAGGGAGAGGATTTTCTAGTCATATATGGTGATATTCTGACAAACCAACCTTTAGCTCCAATGATTGAAATGCATCGTGATAAGCATGCATTTGCTACGTTGCTTCTACATCGCCGGCAGGCTTCCAACAGCTATATTGCTTTAGATCAATACTCAAAGATTATTGAATTTATCGAACGTCCAGGAGAACATGAGATGGAACGCTTAAAACAACTGCATCCGGAAGGTTTTTTAGTTAATTCTGCAGTTCAGATAATAAATAATATTGCTTTAAACTATATCGAAACACATAAATGCTTTGATTTACCAAGAGACGTATATTGCAAAGTTTTAAAAGAAAAAGATCTTTACGGCTATGTTCTGGAAGGAGAAAGAATGGCCATTGATTCACCAGAACGTTATGAGCAAGCCTGCCATGCAGATTTCATCAAATAAATCAAGAATAGTTTGTCAACGAATTAAGCGAATTTGACTAATTAAAGGCAAGAGTTGGTTTTAATTTTTATGATCATGAAAATCAATCCCAATTCCTTTAATTCGCCTAATTCGTTGACAGATAGCTCTATATTCATTAATTTGTTGACAGGGAAATAGATAATTATGAAATGGTTAAATAAAGTTGAAGGTTTAGGCAAACTATTATCCTCCTTGAAATTTTCTGTTGACAATAGAAATATTTCTGCCGATCAAGGATTTGCTGAACTTAAAAAATTGACTATTGATGTCCGGGAAAATAGGAAGACTATATATGTCATTGGGAATGGAGCCAGTGCTTCTATGGCCAGTCATTTTGCTGCGGATTTAGCTAAAAACGGCAAATTGCATACGCAGGTATTTTCTGATCTGGCTTTAATCACCGCTATTTCAAATGATATGGGTTATAAAGAAGTTTTTGCTGAACCCCTACGCCGTCGCGGGAATACTGGCGATATGCTCGTTGCAATAAGCAGTTCTGGACGCTCAGATAATATTCTGACAGCAGTTGTCGAAGCCAAGCGGATAGGCATGAAGACGGTAACTATTTCTGCCATGGATATAAATAATCCTCTCAAAGCAGCAGGAGATCTAAATCTTTATCTGCCTGCTGAAACCTACGGAGATGCAGAGTCCTGCCATGCGGCAATCCTGCATTACTGGATTGATTTGGTATGTCAGAAGAGCTAGCCCCAGATTTCACTGACAAGATTAAACACATAGTCAACGAATTAAATGAATTTATCGAATTTAAATACAAACTTTGCTGTGAATTTTATTTGCACTTCAGCAAATAAAACTCACAGCAAATATTCGTTAGTGTCTTTTGTTAGTGTGAGTCAGTGGTAAAAAATCTTATAATTCGTTTAATTCGGTAAATTCGTTGACGGAAACTCTGCGTTGTTGCGCGAAAAAATCTTATTTTTGTTCATTTAAATTAGGCAGCAATCATGTTACATAAACAAAAGGTTTTGCTATTTAAAGAGGCTCCTGATTTCTTTCAGAAATTGAGATCTGAAGGCAAGAAAATTGTCCAATGCCATGGCACCTTTGATCTTATTCATCCAGGCCATATCTACCATTTCGAGGAAGCAAAAGCACTTGGCGATATTCTAGTTGTAACCATAATAGAAGATAAATGCGTCAACAAAGGCCCTGGAAGGCCATACTTCAATAATAAACTTAGGGTTAAAAACCTCTCGGCACTGGAGTGTGTTGACTATGTCATCGTTGTTCCTTATGCTGCTGCAGTGGAGGCGATCCAATGTGTAAAGCCTGATTTCTACTGCAAGGGAAAAGAATATATGGAAAGGGAAAATGTTGAAACAGACAACATAAATGACGATGTGGCCACTGTAGAAAAGCTGGGCGGACAGATTCGTTATGTTGGCTCCGTAGTTTTCAGTTCAACCAAGCTCCTAAACCAGCATTTTGATAACCTTCATGAAGATGTTAAACGGTTCTGCAATGACGTTTCCAAGGAGATTTCTGGAACAGCATTATGTCGAGCGGTTAATGAGTTCTCAAAATTAAAAATACTTTTGGTCGGGGACATCATTTTTGACAAGTACTCTTATGTTAAAGTCTTAGGGCTGACCTCGAAAGCCAGTATTATTTCCGCACGTCTCTTAAGCGAGGATTTACAGACAGGCGGTGCATTGGCGGTATTCCGTCATTTGAGACAGTTCACAGATAATGTGACATTGCTGAGCCTAACAGGAACCGAACCCTGGGCAAAGAATATAATTAATGAACACATTCCGGGAAATTGTAATTCCATAATTAGCGATGAAGACTTTAGCACAATTATCAAGCAAAGATTTGCCAATCCCCCATCTGCAGGAAATGAAATGACAAAGCTTTTCTCGATAAATGTGATTGATGACAAGGAAGTTTCGCATGAAATAATAAATAAAGTTCTGGACCGGCTTAAATCAGAACTGCCCAAACATGATATCGTATTAGTGACAGACTTTGGGCATGGCCTGATGCATGAGAAAATAAGGGAATATATTCAAAACCATGCTCCTTTTATGGCTCTGAACTGTCAGACAAACAGTTATAACCACGGTTTTAATATTATAAACAGACAATATAGAAGGGCTGATTGTTTTAGTCTTGATGCCACTGAAATTTCTCTTTCAGCAGGCAAAAGGCATATGGACTATACAAGTGAACTTGACAAGCTTCGCATGGAACTTAATGCAAAATATGCGTGGTTGACCAGAGGTTCTATTGAAACTATTGCTCTGATGGAAGGTACTACTCCATGCGTGTGCCCTCCTTTTGAAACAGATGTAATTGACACAGTGGGTGCAGGTGATGCTTTCTTTTCTGTAGCCGCCTTGTCTGCTGCAACCGGAATGTCAAATCAAATAGCGTTGTTTCTGGGACAACTTGCAGGTGCCCAGGCTGTAAAAATAGTAGGAAACACAGAACCGATATCAAAAGTAAAACTATTGAAGTCTATTATGTCTTTGACTAATTTTTGAAAACAAGTTATCTAATTACGCTTTATAAGATAATAAAATATTTTTTATCAACGAATTTATCGAATTAAACGAATTATGACATCTGAAAATTTATTAAAAATTATCCGGCAAGGTGAAAACGAGTATCCATTGTCTGCGTTGAGAGAACTGATTTTGAATGCTATGGTACATCGCGATTATACAAGTCCGGTGGACACACAAATTAAAATATTTGACGATTCCATAACATTTTTCTGATGGGTTGAATATTAGCGTTAATACGGTTAAGGAATATATTTTGAAGTTGAAAAAGGATGGAATTATTGAACGTGTTGGAGATAATAGAACTGGATTTTGGAAAATAAGACAACTTAAATAATTATTACCTGTCAAATCAAATAGCGTTGTTTCTGGGACAACTTACGATTTTAAGAAAAGAGAATACATAGTTATCAACGAATTTACCGAATTATTTTTTTAAAACGATGAACACCCTTTTGTTTGTTTTTATTTATCTGTAACTCACAGTCATAAAAACAAACAAAACTTGTATTAAAATTCGTTTAATTCGTTGACAGAAAGGTTTTTATTCTTTAATTCATTTACAGGAATTCTATGTCAAAATCATGGTTTATAATTGGAAGTAATTCATTTTCTGGCGCGAGCTTTATCCGCCACCTACTTGAAAAAGGAGAAATTGTGGCCGGGTGCAGTCGTTCAAAAGAGGCTATTGATGTTTTTCTCCCATATAAATGGACTGCCGAATCCCATAAATTCACCTTCTCCCAGCTTGATCTGAACAGTGACACTGAGCAAATCATCAATGTTATTCGAGAGAATCAATCCGAATATGTCGTCAATTTTGCAGCACAAGGCATGGTTGCAGAGAGCTGGTTGTATCCGGGTCAATGGTATCAGACAAATGTCGTTGCAAACGTCAAACTTCATGAAGAACTCCGCAAAATAAAAAATATCAAAAAGTATGTACATGTAACTACTCCAGAAGTTTATGGCACATGTTCAGGAGATGTCAAGGAGGATGCCCCTTTTAATCCAAGCACCCCCTACGCTGCATCACGGGCGGCCTGCGACATGCATCTTATGACATTCTTCAAGCAGTACAAATTGCCGGTTGTTTTTACCCGGGCGGCAAATGTATATGGTACTGGACAGCAGTTATATCGAATTATTCCCAAGACCATATTCTGCATAAGATTAGGAGTGAAACTTCCATTGCATGGAGGCGGAACCTCGGTGAGATCATTTATAAACATGAATGACGTTTCTGAAGCGACCAGGCTCATTGCCGAGGATGGCAGACTTGGTGATACCTATCACATTTCTACATTGCGTATGGTCTCCATCAGAGAATTGGTTGAGATGGTCTGTACTTCAATGGGTGTAATGTTTGACGACATTGTTGAATTGGCAGGAGAGAGACCTGGCAAAGATGCAGCATACCGGCTGGATTCCTCTAAAATACGTAATGAGCTTGGATGGCAGGACAAAATATCCTTGGAGAATGGAATTGCAGAGGTTGTAGCTTGGATGGAAAAATACTGGGATCAGATCAAGGATATGAAACCAGAATATATACACAAACCCTGATCAACTAATTTCGCTGAAAAGAGAAGAGAATACATGTTATCAACGAATTTATCGAATTATACGAATTGGAATTCTAATAAATGAACACCCTTTTGTCTGTTTTTCTTTATGTGTATCTCACAGAAAGAAAAACAAACAAAACTTGCATTAAAATTCGTCAAATTCGTTTAATTCGTTGACAGAAAAGCTCTTTATTCTTTAATTCGATGACATATTTGAAGAATCATATAAGATAATAGGAGCCTGCATGGAAGTCCACAAGGAGCTCAACTAATTTCGCTGTTAGGTAAGAAAATACCCTTTATCAACGAATTTATCGAATTAAGCAAACAGATTTACATTTTAATTAATATCTTAAAACTGAACACCCTTTTGTTTGTTCTTGCATATGCGTAAGTCGCAGGTGCAAGAACAAATAAAAATGGTATTAAAATTCGTGAAATTCGGATAATTCGTTGACAGAAAGGTTTTGCTTGGAAGTTATGAAAGATATAATATACAAGGAAGAGAGTTACAAGATAATAGGAGCTTGCATGGAGGTTCACAAGGAGCTTGGCTGCGGTTTCCTCGAACCGGTATATCAGGAGGCACTTGAGATAGTCTTTAAAAAGAACGGAATTCCATATCAACGAGAAAAAGAATTACGTATTATGTTTTGCGGGGAGCCTCTTAAGAAAACATATAATGCTGACTTTGTCTGCTATGATAAAATCATATTGGAGCTTAAGGCTTTGAACATGCTTCTTTCGGACCACGAAGCGCAAGTGATTAATTATCTAAAAATGAGTAACTTCATGCTTGGTATCCTAGTCAATTTCGGAACTACATCGCTTGAATATAAGCGGATACCCAATAAATACTATAAAGAGTAACCACTACAGATTTATCAACGAATTACGGTTTAAGAAAAGAGAATACATGTTATCAACGAATTTATCGAATTATACGAATTAATTTCTCTAAACGATGAACACCCTTTTGTTTGTTTTTATTTATCTGTAACTCACAGTCATAAAAACAAACAAAACTTGTATTAAAATTCGTTAAATTCGCATAATTCGTTGACAAGAAAGTTCTGTATTTTTTAATTTGTTGTCAGGTAGGATCGATAATGAAAAATATATTAGTCACAGGCGGATGCGGTTATGTTGGATCGGTATTGGTTCCAGTTCTCCTTGCAGATGGTCACAATGTAACTGTATTTGATGTCATGTGGTTTGGCAATTTTTTGACGAATCACAAAAGTCTGACAGTTGTAAGAGGAGATATCAGAGACATTTATTCTGTTCCAATGAAAGGCTTCGACACAGTAATTCATCTTGCGAATATTGCAAATGATCCTAGCTGCGACATAGACCCTAAGATATCTTGGGAGGTCAACGTTCTTGCTTCTAAATTTCTTATTGAAAAGGCGATCAATAATAAGGTCCGCCAGTTCATTTATGCAAGTTCCGGCAGTGTTTACGGGGTAAAGGATGAACCAGAAGTCACCGAAAATCTTGACCTTGTCCCAATCTCCGACTATAACAAAACTAAAATGATTAGCGAGAGAGTTTTCCTTAGCTATAAGGACAGCATTTTAGTCCAAATTGTCAGACCTGCCACAATTTGCGGTACATCTCCGAGACAAAGGCTGGATTTGTCCGTGAACATCTTGACATATTCAGCCCTGAAAAATGGGAAAATTAAAGTATTCGGAGGAGATCAGACTCGCCCTAATACCCACATGAAGGACATGATCCGCGTATATCAGCATTTTCTAAACAGAGAAGACCTTTCCGGGGTTTATAATGCGGGCTTTGAAAATATCTCAATTATGGATATTGCAAAAATGGTGACAAAATATATACCTGCTGAAATTATAGTAAGCAAATCTGATGATCCACGGTCTTACCGCCAGAATTCCGATAAGCTTTTTGCTACCGGTTTTGTTCAGAAGTATGGAGTTGAAGACGGGATTAAGGAAATAATTGAAGCCTACCGTGCCGGAACCTTGAAGGATGATGACAATTGCTATAACATAAAGACCATGAAGAAAATTCTTTCGCGCAGCGATGTAAAGTGAATAAATCCGTGGTCGGTAATCCGTAATCAGAGGTCGGTAATAAGTAGACAGAGAAGAGAGGACTGCAAGCAGAGGACAGATGGGAGAGGGCGTCAAAAGCAGAATAAATACAAAAACAGATATTTTAATACAACACTTGAACTATAACGCATAGCGTTATATAGTAGGAATATGATAAAAAGCTTTAAGGATCGTGAAACAGAGAAAATATTCAATCTTGAGTTTTCAAAGAAGCTTCCAAATGAAATACAAAGGATGGCGGCTAGAAAACTCAAGATTATCCACAGTGCGGGAACAATCGAATCATTAAGTGTGCCCCCTGGAAACCGCCTTGAGTCATTGAAAGGGGTAAGACTGGGACAATACAGTATAAGAATAAACCAGCAATGGAGAATATGTTTCAAATGGAATGAAAGAGACGCATACGATGTGGAAATAACCGATTATCATTAAATGAAGGATTTAAAATTATGAAAGCAAAAAAGATGAAACCTATACATCCCGGAGAAATACTTGTAGAAGAATTCATGAAACCCATGGGTATAAGTCAGAATAGACTTGCCCGAGATGTTGGAGTTCCCCCTAGGAGAATAAATGAAATATGTCTTGAAAAGAGGGGTATAAGTGCAGACACTTCCCTTCGTCTCGGAATATATTTCAAAATGGGTTCGGATTTCTGGCTTAATATTCAGAAAGATTACGAAATGGACTGCGTGAAGCGGAAGGAAGAGAAGGAACTGAAGCAGTTAATCAAGCCGTGTCCTTATTTAAGCCTTGCGCCTAATGCTGCGGTTGCATAAATCTGGAGCAGAGGACAGACAACAGTAATCAGTGGTAGGAGGTCAGTAATCAGAGGTCAGTGTACCTCATCCTTAATATAACAAAAAGATAATGATTTTAATCGGATTACAGATTACTGATTACAGATTACCGGTCACTGATAACGGGAGATAAAGCAATGTATGTTAAATCTGCGAAAGATTTAGAGGTTTATAAATTGGCTTATGAACAGGCAATGGAAATATTTGTGTTAACAAAAGATTTTCCTAAGGAAGAAAAATATTCATTGACAGATCAAGTAAGAAGGGCTTCAAGATCGGTTTGTGGAAATCTTAGAGAAGCTTGGGCAAAACGCAGGTATATCGCTCATTTTGCAAGTAAGATCACAGATTGTGATGGTGAAAATGCTGAAACAGATACATGGTTGGATTTCGCAAAAGACTGTGGTTATATAACCAACGAAGGGCATGACAAAATGATTAAACGGAATAAAAGAATCGGCCAAATGTTAGGAAACATGATAAACAAAACAGAAACTTTTTGTAAAAATGACTAACCATCGATCACCGGCTACTGATTACGGACCTCGGATTACCGATCACAGATTACGAATCAGAACACTCATCGTCTCTGCGCGGAAACATATTAATTAAGGATCGGAATAATGGGCATTGAAATTGATTTACTGGTTAACTACCCCAAGACAAAACGGAACGTTAAAGAAAGAGGAGCGGAAAAGACAGAAGAAGACAGGGCTATTGCCCGCCAGTTCGGGAAAGAATTCTTTGATGGCGACAGAAAGCACGGATATGGAGGGTTCAATTATTTTTCGCGTTTTTGGCAGCCGGTAATACCAACTTTCCAGAAACACTTTGGGCTGACTTTTGAAAGCAGGGTTCTTGATGTGGGTTGTGCCAAGGGGTTTATGCTGCATGATATGGCGGAATTGATCCCAGGTATATATGTCCGGGGTATAGACATTTCCGAATATGCCATAGCCAATGCCATAGAAGACATGAAACCTTTTGTCCAAGTAGCCGATGCTAGGAAACTGCCGTTTCATGACAAGTCATTCGATGTAGTCATTTCGATAAATACTGTTCACAATCTTGACCGTGTTGACTGTGCCCAGGCTTTGCGTGAAATTGAGCGTGTCAGTAGAGGGAAAAATTTTATTACCGTAGATGCATACCGCAATAATGAGGAGAAGCTGTTAATGGAAGCATGGAATCTAACAGCCAAAACCATGATGCACGTTGATGAATGGAAGAAATTTTTCGATGAAGTTGGATATACAGGTGATTATTACTGGTTTATACCATGATGACAATAGATAAAACTACAGCAATACAATTATACTCAAAAATGCTTTTGATTCGCTATTGCGAAGAAACTATTGCCGTTCGTTATCATTTGGAGAAAAAGATGCGCTGTCCGACACATCTTTGCACTGGACAGGAAGCCGTAGCAGCAGCAGCAGGACAGGCGCTTAGGCAAGATGATTTTGCAGTCAGTACACACAGGGCACATGGTCATTATTTGGGCAAAGGTGGCGATTTAAATAGAATGATAGCTGAAATATATGGGAAGAAAAGCGGTTGTTCCGGAGGGTGGGGTGGATCAATGCACCTTGTAGATAGATCTGTCGGATTTATAGGTAGCACTGCAATTGTAGCCGGTACAATTCCCGTCGGGGTTGGCCTAGGATTGTCTATAAAACTCAAAAAGACAGACCAGATAAGCTGTGTATTCCTTGGTGATGCGGCAACTGAAGAAGGGGTATTTTATGAATCGGTTAATTTTGCCGTCCTCAAAAAACTACCAGTATTGTTTATTTGCGAAAACAATCTTTATTCGGTCTATTCTCCTTTGAAAGTCAGGCAACCTGAAGGTAGAAGCATTGCTTCTATGGTGCAAGGAATAGGATGTCCAGCTGTAAATGGTAATGGAAATGACGTAATAGAGTCTTATGAGAAAATTTCAAAGGCAATTGATTCAATACGTAATGGAAACGGGCCGGTATTCCTGGAGTTTTCAACATATCGCTGGAGGGAACACTGCGGTCCGGACTTCGATAATCATATAGGGTACCGCTCGGGAAAGGAATTTGAGGAATGGAAGACGAAAGATCCAATAGAGGCCTTTGAACAAAAAATACTTTCAGATGAAATTGCTGACAAGAATATGATTAATGAATTGAAAACGGAGACCCAGTCCCGTGTTGATAATGCATTTAATTTGGCCGAATTGGCGGAATTCCCTGAATTTTCCTCCAATCCAGGATTTGAAGAGATTGCCAGATGAGTAGAACTATGACATTCTCGCAGGCGGTAAACGATGCTCTGTCAACAGCAATGCAGGTTGACAACAATGTCATCTGTTATGGGCTTGGAATTCCAGATCCGAAGGGAGTTTTTGGAACGTCTCTTGGGTTACAGGATAAATTCGGTTCGGAACGTGTTTTTGATATGCCATGTTCTGAAAATGCAATGACAGGTATAGCTATTGGAGCATCTTTGAATGGAATTCGTCCCGTTATGACCCACCAACGTCTGGATTTTTTCCTGTTGGCGATGGACCAGTTGATCAACAATGCCTCAAACTGGAAATACATGTTTGGTGGAAACAGTGGAAGTGTCCCGATAACAATCAGGCTGATAATGGGCCGTGGATGGGGGCAGGGACCGACTCACTCGCAAAGCCTGCATTCCTGGTTTGCCCATGTTCCTGGTTTGAAAGTGGTTTCACCTACAACGGCAAAGGATGCAAAAGGTCTTTTACTTTCCTCAATATTTGACGATGGGCCAGTGATATTTCTCGAACATCGCTGGCTCCATAATCATACGGAGGAAGTCCCTGAAGGAGATTTCAGACTTCCTCTTGGCAAGGCATCATTATTACGAGAAGGAAACAACTTATCTGTAATTTCAATGTCTTATATGACAGTAGAGGCGATACACGCAATTGATTATTTGCACAAGACCAGCGATATCAACTGCGACTTGATTGACCTGCGGAGCATCAACCCCATAGATTGGGAAACAATATTTAATTCTGTTTGCAAAACTGGCAGATTATTAGTATTGGATAGTGGCTGGGAAACGCTTTCTGTTGCTGGAGAGATTATTGCACGATGTGCAATAGAATGTTTTGATTCTTTTAAATGTCCTCCGGTACGCATGGCTCTTCCGGACTGCCCGACTCCCACTAGCTGCGCCCTTACAAAAAACTATTATAAAGAAGCTGTTGATATTGGACAGACAATAACCAAAATGCTTGGAATTAAAACAGATCTTGAACCGCTTATAAAAATGAGGGGTACAAATCATGATGTCCCCGGTGATTGGTTCAAGGGACCATTCTAACTTACTGTCAACGAATTATACGAATTTTACGAATTAAAGATATTTATGCATTTAACATAAACGCCGTTGGTTTGTTTTTTAAAGCCATAAAAAACAAACCAACATTGCATTGATTCAAATTCGATTAATTCGCATAATTCGTTGACAACATGTTTATCGAATTATAATACAAGCCTTGCTGCGAATTTTATTTGCGCTCCGGCAAATCAAAATCACAGCAAATATTCGTTAGTGTAAAGTTAGTGCAAGGTTAGTGGTTAAAAAAAATATCTTTTCACGTTTGGTTTGTTTTTTCCGTGATTAAAAAATCTCAGAATTTATAATTCGCTTAATTCGGTAAATTCGTTGACAAAAACTCTGCGTCACTCGTCGTCGCGCGAGAAAATCTTATAGGAATAATCAGTTAGTTAAGTGTAAATAATACCAATAAACCTACGAATTCACAGCTCTTAGAAATGGATGAGATATCCTTGAATTATTGGATAAAGAAGATAAATTAAGAATAAGGAGAATTGAAATGACAACAATGACGATTACCTTGCCCGATACAGTTTTTTCGGCCGTACGTAGAGCTCCAGATGAATTTATCCAGGAAATGCGTATTGAAGCTGCAACCCAGTGGTATGCTCAACAGCGTATCTCGCAGGAAAAAGCGGCTGAGATAGCAGGACTTGGTCGGGCGGAGTTTATCGATGCGTTGTCGCTCAGGCACATACCATTAGTACAAGTAGATTTCAATGAGCTCATGGACGAGGTGCGACGTGCCTGAAGCATGGGTTATTAATGCATCTCCGATTATTCTCTACGCCAGAATTGGCCGACTTGATGTTATTGAGCGATTAGCCCCAAAGATTTTTGTTCCAAGCAAGGTGATAGAAGAGGTTCGAGATGGCATTTTAAAAGATATGTCGGCCCGTATAGCGGTTGACTGGGCTATGCGGTATAGTCTGCCGGATATTCAAGTGCCACCTAGCGTGGAGCATTGGGATGTTGGCCCTGGGGAATCGCAAGTGATAAGTCATTGTCTACAAGGTAAGAGATGGGCAGTTATAGATGATCGGATGGCTCGTCGTTGCACCAATGCCCATGGTGTACCAATTATCGGTTCGTTGGGTATAATTCTCCGCGCCAAGGTGAATGGTGTGATTCCCCTTGCAAGACCTTTGGTGAATAAACTAACATGTGCGGGCATGTATGTTGGTGACGAACTAATCAGACAGTCTCTAGCAGCTATTGGTGAAGAGGATTAACCGCCGCTTAGACTCGGGCAAATTGTCCAAACTACTGTGGAAGAACAGGTTGGAAAGCATATCTTACTCAAAAAGCGTAACCCTTGCCGCGAATTATATTTTGTTGCAAAATAAAAATCACAGTAAATATTCGTTAGTGTTACGTTAGTGGAAGTTAGTGGTTAAAATCTTTTGCTTTATAGTTCGTGATAATTCGTTTAATTCGTTGACAAAATCTCTGCGCGGGATAATCTTATTTTGTAGATAAAGAATGCAGCAGATCCGATGGGATTAGAGTGAATATTTTGAGAATAATTGGATATAAGATGATCATACTTGATAATTAAAACCTGCCGGATATATTTTTAAAGGCGAAATAACAAAAGATGGAGGATCTTTAAATGATAACAACCTTGAGCCCATTGGTGGATAAAATTGATGTCCTTTCGGACTATGATAAAGCGTTGCTTGTTGATATAATCTTAAAAAAAATATATGTGGCTTATCCCGAAATTGACACGATATGGGCACATGAAGCCAAAAAAAGGTGGAACGCATATAAAAAAGGTGAAATGGAATATGTTTCTTATGAGAAGGCGATGGAGAAGCATAGGTCTAAATGAAGATAAGGCTATTACATATAGCTCAGCAGGAGTTGGATGAAGCTGTTGAGTGGTATAACCAACAGGCCTTGGGACTAGGTTTGGAATTCCTTGATGAGCTTGATGATTCAATTAAGTTAATTTTGGTATTTCCTGAAATATCCGAGAAAATCCTGGAGGATATAAGAAGATTCATGATAAACAGGTTCCCATATGGAATTATTTACAGTATTGATGGGGACTA
>CAIQLG010000279.1 GCA_903872565.1 uncultured Lentisphaerota bacterium
GAAAATAATGCATTCATAATTTTCAAAATGCCTTTTTTTATTTCCATTCCAATTCCATGCGTCTTTGCCTTTTCTTAACCCAAAACCAATAATCCACTAATCCGAAAATCCATCAATCCGTCATCCTGTGGGATGACTATGTGGAAAATCAATACCAGGTCAGCCGTCCTGAGTGGCTTCCTCCTTGCTTCATCGCAACTCAATACCCATCTTCCCTGTAGTTTACCGTGCCGTCAGGTTCTGTTGCCGGAATTGATGTCTTCATGTCGATCTGGCCAAACGAATCCCCAATCCGTATTGGATTCCCATCACTATCCAAGATTCGATTTCCATATACTCAGGTTCATTGAAGCGCTCTCCTCCCTGGTAAGAAGCACGAGGATCTTTGACCGGGACGGGATCTACCGGCAATCCCCATAGAGCCTTGATGCTCGTTGGGTCATAGCCTGCATAGCTCATGTTTTGGAAGCTGAAGCTTTCCGAGTGCCACCGCATGGCTGCCCGGATCATTTCGCAATAAGTTTTCGTACCGTCTTCATAGGGGCCATAGACCTTCGGATTAGGATTATAAACAGGATCAGCAGGCTCGGTGTATATTTTTCCTGAAGCGCTGGGGCCCCATACGAAAGTCGAAGACGAACTGGTCCGCTTCGCCTTTTGCGTTGCCCACCTCTACGAAGATGCTCATCATCTGCTGTGCCCGGCGTACGGGAGGGATCATTGACCCCAGAAAAGTGATCCGCATCTCACTTGGATCGAGCGGCGTGCTTGGGTCGAATCGGGGCAGATATCTGAAGGTGGAATTTTAAGAGATTATTATTCTCGGCGGATCAGGAATTCTGAATTTGCGGGGGTATCTTTTGCACACGGTGGCGATGCAGATATTTTGTATAGGCGCTGGTATAGACAATACCGCCGAGAAGCATGCTGTAATTGAACACGGTGAAATACCATCCCTGGATTTCATGATGATTGTAGAAGTCCACAATGCTGGATGCCAGATTGAGCAGAAACACCAGTGACCAGACAGAAGTAGTCGTGTAACAGGCGCGCACAAATGCCGCAGTTTCCCAGATTTCCCGGGGTGCTTCATCACGGGCATAATCCTCGGTGAAAGGTTTGCCAAACATCATTCCTAAGAATGCAGTGGAGAAGAGGGTGCTGTTGGCAAGGATTGCCAGATGACTGATGAACCACATGTTCTTGAGGCCGACAACAAGGATAATGGCCGCGCCGAAGAAAAGATAACCCGCCCAGAGCACAGCGCCGCGGTGAAGTCCGGTAAGTGCCATCACCACGACAAGAACTGCGGCGACAATCAGAGCGATGTCCAGCCGCAGAAGTGAATGCCCGGACAGAACCAGGAACGCAATCCACGGAGCAAACGACAGCAATAATTTGACAATCTGTTTCATGTGACACTGATGAATTATGATTTTAATGTTTGCATATTAATAACCGGAGACGGAATGTAAATCAAGAGCGACAGAGCAAAAAAACACTGTTATATGGTTTTCAACTCAGGCGCCGGCAAGGGGCCTCCACGTCCGTGCCTGAGTTCAGTACTCCAGTCGCTTTTGAACCCGCCAGAAACAAATGCCACAATATTTTCGTTGAGCATTTCAATAATCGTTTCTGTTTTTGCTAGTTTCCCTTGAAAAAATCATAATAAATATTATACTGCTTCTTTACCTTTAAAAGATAACACGGGTGTAGACTGTTTGTGGAGACAAAAAGAATAATATTGAATATTATCTATACGGCGATACTCATGCTGATTGCCGCTGGAATGATTTTCACTATAATGAAAAACAAACCGGACAAGGCGAAGTCAGAGAATCTGACCAGCACTGAGATTGACAACTATTTCAACTCCTATGTTGAAAAAAGGAAAATAGTCCAGCAGCTGGTACTTGTCGAACAGAGGGTGAATGAAATTGAGGTAAGGGAATACTCGTTCAAGCTGAAGAACAAGTCTGTCAGCAACGCAGTGCTCGAGATACGTGCTCCTGTGACCTACAACTACTATCTTGATTTCAAGGACGACTGGTCTTTCCTTTTTGTCAATGGAGTGCTTAGGATAGTGGCGCCAGAGATAAAAGTTAAGGAGCCCGCCATTGACACCCGTGCCATGAAAACAAACATCATGGGGGGGTATATGATCCTTGACGAGGCGGGCAAGATGGAGGAGTTCAAGACTGAATTCTATGACATCCTGAAGACCCGGGCCGCCAGTCCGGATTATATTGCGAACATCGTCGAAGATGCAAGGCTGAGCCTCGCAATTTTCATAGATACATGGGTGAAGTCCGAACTTCGTGGTCTAAACAGCCAGCCAGTCAACAGTATACTGATAAAATTCAAGAACGAGGAGAAATTCCCACTCCTTGGATTTTCCGTCGCAACAGGAAAGCTTTAAATTCCCAAGGTTTTTCATGTCGAAACATAAAATTCTTGTAATTGACGATGACTATTCACTTCTTAGGCTCGTTCAGATAGTACTTGGTAGAAGCGGATATGATGCTTCTGCCGTGCTCTCCCCGGAGGAGGGGAGGAACCAGATTCACAAGAAAGTCCCGTTTTCGGCCATCGTCCTTGATCTTATGATGCCGAAGGAAAGCGGATTTGATTTTCTCAAATGGAAGGATGCCCAGGACGAGGCGATAAAAAGTCTGCCAGTCATAATAGTGACTGCTAAGAATCTAAATCAGGAGGAAGTCGAGTTCCTGAATGCGCGCGCCAGAAAAATAATAACCAAGGGGATGAACTATGCCGAGAACGTGGCCAAGGAAGTCAAAGACATCCTCACGGATACTGAAGAAAAACTTCCATAGTTCAGGATTTTATCAGTATTTCAGGGAATTTTCACCTCCTTTAACGCTCTAAAGAAAAACTTTAAGGCTTTTGCTGCTTCACTTTTGTATTTTGACATGTCCTGTGTTATGGTAGGAGCCGTGGCTTGTTCTTGACCCACAAGCCATAGTCATCCCGCAGGATGACGGATTGATGGATTTTTGGATTGGTGGATTATTGGTTTTGAGTTAAGAAAAGGCAAAGATGCATGGAATTAGAATGGAAATAAAAAAAGGCATTATCTTTAGTGTCAGAGTGTAATCGTTATTTTTTTAGGAAAATAACTGTGTCAGGGTGTCAGAGAAAAAACTTTGACTCTTTGATACAATGACACATTGACACTACTGCCAGTCTTGATTTGCAACAATCCAGCAATCCATTTATCCAATAATCCATGGGACGATACTGTGACCAAGCATAACGAAAATTAGATGTATTAATGAGAACATTTTGTGTAAATTGTGGAAAGACCGAGGACATCCGTAAGGATGCAAAGGGTAACAATGTCTGTGCGGGATGCGGCAGGCAAGTGGAAACGTCTTCCGCGAATCTCTCTGCTGGAACACTTATAAACGGATTCCTCCTGGAGAGTAAGATAGGGCAGGGGGGGATGGGAGTGGTCTACAAGGCCAAGCAGCTCAATCTTGAACGGTTTGTCGCACTCAAAATACTTTCCGATGAATTGGCCAAGGATGCCGACTTCGTCGAAAGATTCTTCAGAGAGGCGCGTGCAGCAGCAAGCCTTAGCCACCCAAACATAGTCCAGGTTTATGATGCCGGAAGCGCAGAAGGTGGGATATATTATTTTGCCATGGAACTGATAGAGGGGGAAACTCTTGAGACCAAAATATTCCGGGACGGGGTCATCTCTCCGAAGGATGCACTGAACATATCGCTTAAAATAGCGCAGGCTCTCGAATATGCCTGGGACAAGCAGAAACTTTCGCACGGGGACATAAAGCCGGAAAACATAATGTTGAACAGCAGTGGCGGTGTCAAGCTGGCTGATCTGGGACTCGCGAAAACGCAGCACGAAGACAAGGCATTGAAAGATGGCGGCATAATGGCAACTCCATTGTATGCTCCACCCGAACTCATAGCGGGGGACACCTACAGGATTGATTTCAAGTCTGACATGTATTCCTTCGGCGCGACCTTGTACAACATGCTTGCCGGCACCCCTCCTTTCAATGATCCCAGCACGGAAGTCGTCCTCAAGAAACACCTCAACGAAAGGCCGAAACCGCTCTCTGAATTCAACTTGGAACTCAATCCCGCGATCACTAAAATTGTTGACAGCCTGCTTATGAAAAATCCCGAGGACAGACCCTCATCCTGGAAGGAAGTCATCAAGTCCATCGAGAAGATCCATGATGTCGAGAAGAAGGTATTTCACAAGTCTCACGTGAACATATCTCCGAAGGATATTGAATTCATAAAGAAGCCTTCGACCGGACCTTACGTCATCAGAGAACCCGTCAGTCAGGGAGCAAAGGTTGTCAAGACTCTTGTCCTTCTGATTGTGTTCCTTTCCGTGTTACTCCTGGCACTCTACATGGCTAAATTGAACAAACCCCCTCAACATGGCAACTCTGCGGGAACTTCCAGCGCCTCATCCGCGATGGAAAAAGACTGGAAAAAGTTGAAAGCCAGAGTCGACTCTTATACCTCTCCGGTGCAGGGGGTTGACGAAATAGATGAATACAGGGTCAAAAACGACAAGAAACTCTCGGTTGAGCTTCAGACTGACATTATGAACAAGAGAAACGAACTTCTGAAAAGGAAGGAGATGAACAGTAGTCGAGAGCAGATGGTCAAGGATTTCCAATCAAAGGTGCAGTCACTCAAACAATCTCTCGGGAAGGATTTGTCGAAGGAAAAGGATGAGGATCTCAACAAGCTTGTCGTGACGATCGAAGGCGTTTTCGTTGGAATCAGCAAGAATCGCGGTATCCTGGTAGTTTCAGCGGCTGACAGCAAATATTTAACCAACAAGTCTCTTGAGATTTCACAGGTGCTTCAAAACAGGAAAAATGACAGCGACAGACTTCTTGCGAAAAAAGCTCAAAAGGATGAGGAGGCCAGAAAAGAGGAGCAAAGGCTCATGAAAGAGGAGCAAAGTAAAAAAAGGGCTGAACTCCTGGCGCAGAACAGGCTTTTGGATCAATACTTTCTGATCCTTTCAGACATTTCAACATCCTCGGACTATAAACCTCTCGTCAAAAATCTTTCGGATTGGGCGGCAAAACAAAATCTCCCTCCGGATTACAAGAAAAAGGTTCAGGCACTCGTGGACAACTGTCCTGCCGAGTACCCCACAGACATTTTCATCAGGAACAGTCGATTTTTCAGTCAGGATATCCCTCTGGCGTTCGAAGATGTCCCCTCGGACTACAAGTTCTGTGAGATTGACGAGAAAAAGGGATTTGTCTTTGAAAATCCGGGAGGCAAAGTTAAATGGTACATGGCTTGGAACAAGATATCTCCACGGAATTATATTGCATTGATAAAAGCGCTTATCTCAATTCCTGGAACATCCATTACTGACAAGGACAAGAAAATGATCATGTCGTACTGCGTGTTGAGGGGGGTGGGCAGTACTGCCCTGGAAGTAATATCCTCGAAGCCGATGTCTCCTGATGATTTGAAGACATGGTCTGATATCACATCGGATGTCAAGAACATCGCAAAAGAGAAGGAGCTGATACAAAAGTTCTCATCCATGATGACTCTCAGGAGCGAAAACAAAAACGGGGAGGCGGCACAAGTCTTCCTGGAAATCATGAGTGGAACCGGCGGCACAGTTTTCGGAAAAAGATATGAGACGGAATTTAACCACCTCGCGACCGAGTTGAAAAACTTCTCGCCAGCCCTCAACTCACTTAATTTCCTGTTGGAGAGTAAAAAACTGCTTGCTCAACAGAAATATTTGCTCGCCTTAGCCAATGCTTCAACCGCAAAATCAAGGATTGGCAATTATCAGGCACTGCCGGATCAGGTCAGAAAAGATATTGACTTCTGTGTGGCTTCGGCGCTCGCCGGGATATATCCTACGCTTGCCATTAGCAATCTTAAGGATATGCCTCCCCCGTTTTCGATGTGGGAGACGGAGAATCCGGCGTTTCAGCTGGCTGCATATCAGAAGATGAAAAACTCCGACAGCCTCAAAGATAATCCCAGGGTACTTTCCACTCTGGAAATGTCAGGATACATGTCGGCGGGATCTTGGGAGAACGCATTGGATCTCTTCGGCTCGGAGGCTTTGGATGTGGATTCAATAGCAAAACTGGAATCAAGGCTTGGCCCGTGGACCAGTTCATTCCTTTTCGCAGACGGTCTTTTGCTGCTGAGATACAAGGAGGACAAACCTGAATTAGCAAACGTGCTCGACCAGATATTCCAGTCAATTCATCTGTCCGGCAATAAATTCACAAACACGATCATGTCATTGGAATATGCATTGATGCTCAGAGAATATGGCAGAATCCTTGGCGCGGGCTTGAATTTCTCGGACGACGAAAATTTCAGAATTCATCTTATGAGGCTTCTTGCGCATCTCAATATTTCAAGGGAACCTGTTTCCAGAGAGTTCTCAGAAGAACTCAGGAAGATGAAAGGGGAATTCGAGAAGGACAACTCTTTTGCCGTGGACATGGAGTTTGTTTCGATTATTGATTCTCTGAATAATGGGTTTAGGGAATTTTCAGATGATCAGATCTCAACCTTCAACTCAGACAAGATCAAATTCAAGTGTTTATGCTCGAGGATTCTTCTGACTGCTGTCGCAAAGAAATTTGCTGTAGCCGATGGAGTTGACCCCCTCCTGAAATTTTCTGGTGCCGTCCTCTCCGCAGCCCAGAAAAATATAGGAAACAATCTGGCGGCAAGGACATTGCACCTCCAGTGCACCGCCATAAAGATAGCCATTGCCCAGGATGCTCCGTCCATGCTCGTGGAGGTCAACAGTTTTCTTGACAATCCCAGCATAGGAGCGATAAGCCTCTACCCCAAGTTCAAAATATTGCAGACTGCACTCATGATCGCTTCCGGCGAACTTCAAAAGAATGACGACACACTCCGCAACCTCAAAAACTTCATTGACGCTGCAGGAATGAGTTCCGGAGACGAAAAGAAAATTGTTGAAGCCATAGGATCGGGCACATACGACAAGCTTTCCAGAGAATTTATGGATGCGGGAAAATGCGAGGATGCCGCGTGGGCCGCAATATGCGGCAGCCTTGCAAATATGCGGGAAAGGGATAAAGCTAAGGCCTTGTTGGATGAACTACTTGGAAAAGACAGGACAATTGGGAAGAAAGTACCTCTTGAGTGGCACGAGATTCTACTCATGAAATCGATCAGTAAAAAAATATTCAAATTCTAAATATGCGTAAAATACTCATTGTTGACGACGAACTTAGCATCATAGAGGTGCTGAAAAGACTTCTTGCAAAAGAGGGATATGTGCTCGTGACATCCCTCGACGGAAACGATGCACGAAACAAACTGAAGGAAGAGGTCTTTGATCTTATGATCACCGATGTCAGGCTGCCCGGCGTGGACGGGCTCACCCTTCTCAAGGAGGCAAGACAGCTCCAGTCGCATCTCGCTGTCATCATGATGACAGCCTATGCCGATGTGGACAATGCAGTTCTTGCAATGAAGAACGGAGCCTTCGACTATATAACAAAGCCATTCAAGTTCGATGAGATACTCCTTACCGTCCAAAGAGCTCTTTCCTACGAGGAGGCTCTAGCGGAAAACGAGATGCTCAGATCACGGCTGACAACCAAGTTCCACTTTAATCTTATTGTCGGAGACAGCGACCCGATGGTGCAGGTCTACAGGATGATCGAAAAAGTCGCGAAGACGAACAGCACGGTCCTGATAACTGGAGAAAGCGGCACGGGAAAAGAGCTCGTAGCCAAAGGCATACACAACTCCAGCCCGAGGCATTCGCATCCTTTCATCACACTCAACTGCGCCGCAATGCCGGACGCCTTGCTGGAATCTGAGCTCTTCGGCTATGTAAAAGGAGCCTTCACTGGCGCCACACAAGACAGGAAGGGGCTTTTTGAGACAGCCGACAAGGGTACGCTTCTCTTGGACGAGATTAGCACGATGCCGGTGAACATGCAGAGCAAACTTCTTAGAGTTCTCCAGGAGAAGGAGATAAGAAGGGTAGGGGGGACTTCAAGCATTCCCGTGAATACAAGGATCATTGCCGCCACCAACGAGAATCTCGAAAAGAAAATCCGCGGAGGTAAGTTCAGGGAGGATCTCTACTACAGGCTAAGCGTCATCCCTCTCGAAATTCCCCCGCTCAGGAACAGGAGAGAGGATATACCTCTGCTCGTCAGCCACTTCCTGGACCTCTTCAAAAAGGAGAATTCAAGGAGTGTGGACATATCCTCGCAGGTTGTGGAGTCCCTCAAGGAATATTCATGGCCAGGCAATGTCAGGGAACTGGAAAACATCTTGAAACGGCTCGCAACACTCTGCGAAAATAATATAATAAGAATCGAGGATCTGCCTCCTGCAATCATGAAAAAAAAGAAAGGTGTTAAACATGTCAAAAATTTCTAAATGTCTCTCGCTGTGCCTCACATTCCTTCTTGCGGCTATTGCAATCTCCGCCTTCATTATGGGCTGCGAAACGATGGACAAATATTCATACAAGCCGGAATTCCAATTGACCGTAAACGAGATTGTGAAATACCCCAGGGCGTCTAGCATCGAAAAGGAGATTTCCACAATTTCCGGAGAAAAAATATGGATTAATGTGAATCCATTATTACACTCAAGCGAGATTAAAAAAATTCAGATCTCCCCAATAGACAGGGAGGAGACGACCTTTGATCTCATCTTGACCCTTGACCATCATGGCAGGCTCATCTGGATGCAGTTGAGCAACCAGTACTCGAACAGCAGGCTTGCATTTGTAATTGACGGTATATGCTACAAGACTTTTACCCCTGAACAAATGATCATCAACAAGGATGATGAGCCGATCGTGAGAATAAAGGGCCCCCTGGATAAGACCATCGCGGAAAAACTTGCCGAATACTCAGAAAAAAACTACGGATTCTACCACAAGGAGAAATAATGCCTCAGAAATGCGAGGAACAGCGACATGGAGCGGTGAAATAATGGTGAAGATAGAAGATCTTGTTCTTAGTGCAGCCGATAAAGAAGACCCCAAAATACTCGCAGAAATCATGAAGATTTTCAATTCTGGTGAAATCTCTGCTGAAACCATTAACGACTGCATCCTGACCATCGTGGAGAGCTGGGGAGATTCCATTGAAAAATCTTCCGCCAAGTCGGCTTTTGTGCTATCTCTTTCGTCACTTGAACTATACGACTCGCACTCTCTCAGAAATGCACTAGAGAAGGCGCTTAAAAAACTCCTGCCCCCTGATATCTCCTCCGTGACGGCCTCTAATATCCTCCAGCTCAGGAATGACCGGAAATCCGACATGGGTGAAATCTTCCGTAACGCAGTCAATCTTGTAAATCTAAGGAGGGGGAAGTTCTGCTGCGCCGCCGACGGTGGTTTCTTCGGAGAACTGGAAGATATAGACACTTTCATAGGGACAATCTCTGTGAAAGATCGTCTCTCTGGGAAAAAACGCGGGATAGGACTTAAAGATGCGATAAGGAGTATGATTGTATTCAATGACGATTCCGCATTCAAGGATGATGCGGGTAATCTGTCTGCTGGCTTTGGCAAGTGGATGGAGACACTCAATTCGTCGTCGGTCATTCCTGTGAATATTCAAACTGCCAGGGAAATAGCAAAACACTTTATATGCGGCAGACTTGTTAGGGGAGGGGACTTTCAGCAATGGATGGAGGACTGCATAAAATTGTCTCCCAAGAATAATCCCACAGACATGGAAAGGTCAATTGCCTCGGCAAGAAATCTGGAGGAGCTAGCAAATATAATTAAGGAATCATCGGAAACACTGGCACAGAAGCTTGACAGTCCGACAATAGTAGCATTGAAAAATATATTCTCAAAATGCGCTCCAGGCGGCACGAAGGGACAGGTCGCATATGCGAAATGCGCGGCGATCATCGCCAACGAATTGGACGATGAGAAAATCAGATATGTATTCAGCACCCTGGAAAATTCCGAGATTCTCCCGGAATCCCCGGAAAAAGTAAAATATGAACTATGGGAGTCGCTCTCCCCGGCACATATCAAGGGAATGTTAAGGATCGTCTCCGCAATAGCAGGGCAGCCATATCTCGCGGAATCAGTCCGCTTCATGCCCCTCAAGTCCATTTCTTTAATTCCATTGGAAATTGTAACTGCCCAAATTGAAAATATGATCCGCGACAAATCCGCACTCAGTTCAGATCTTGTTCTCTGGATATGGAAAAACAGAAAAAAAGTGTCTGCTTCCATGGAAAAAACGGTAAATTTCACAACTTGCATACACTCAATTATGAAATCCCAGAATTCAGGAGCGTCAAGAGAACTGAAAGGGATCATGATTAAAGATAGTGCATTCCAGAATAAAATGCTCGAAAATTTGTCCGGACGAATACAGGAATTAATGGACCTGATGGCCGTGTGCGATGTTTTTTCAAACGAGGAGAAATCTTCTTTGCTTGTCAAGCTCGCAAGGGATTCGGATAATCTCAAGGATTTTCTCAATTCCGCAAAGGGCAGGGAAGGGAGGCTCATGAAGAGCAACCGTGAACAGATCGAGGCAAAACGTCAGGATCTCATACCAGTCTCCCTCAAGTCTTTCAAGAACAAGATGACCGAGCTTGAAAGAATAATCAACAAGGATATGCCGGAAAACACTCAGGCCATAGCGCACGCACGAGGATATGGAGATCTCAGAGAAAATGCCGAATATTCAGCCGCCAAGGAGCGCCAGAAATTCCTAATGAACCGGAGGGAAAGCCTCGAAAACGAGATAATGTCAGCGAAAATAACTCATTTCAATGAGGCTGTACCAGGCACCAAGGCAGTCATCGGCTCAACTGTAACAATTAAAATGAACGACGGAAGAGAAGAGAAATATCATATCCTCGGAGCATGGGACAGTAACCCTGACAAGAAAATAATCTCATGCGGATCTGCTCTTGCAATTACGTTGATCGGACGGGAAAAGGGCACCACGGTTGACCTGCCCAACGGAACGATGGCAGAAATCAAGGAGATTTCTCCTCTTCCTGCCGAAATCATAGAAGAGCTTTCAAATGTCCCGGACTAGTGCCAACTATAGGCAAATCTTTTCATGGAACAAAATCTCAGGCTATGACTCCAGAAAAATTATAGGCGAGATTGCAGGCGGGATAAAAGTCACGGAATACTCTATTCCTTCCAACGGTGCACCAGGGGGGGAGAACTCCCAGAACACCAAAATCCTATTTTTCTCTGACCTCCATTATGACTCTTCTCTTTTCGAAAATGGAACCTCCGATTCAATTAATGCTCTCGAACCTGATTTTATTGTCTTTGGCGGTGACCTTATCACATTTTCATGCCATTACCCTTCCGCAATCAAATTCATGCAGTCACTCAAGGCAAAAATAGCAAAAATCTCAGTGCTTGGTAACTGGGACTACAGAAAGAACAGAAAAATTATTCATTTCAACCAATTCGCCCATGACTATTCCAACGCAGGATTCAAACTGCTGTCTAACGACATTCTTCATTTCGCCAACATATCCTTCACCGATCCAGCTTATATTCTCAAGGCAGGCAACGATTCCATCATTGACACAGAACACAGCTTCACAATCGTGGTATCGCACATAGCCGATCGAATCCTTGATCGGCTGCCAGAAGACATTCTTCCATATGCCCAACTCATCCTTTCTGGACATACACACGGAGGACAGATCCGACTGCCATTTTTCGGAGCCTTGAAAACATCATCAAAATACTGGAAATTCTTCGAGTATGGTCATTATTTCAACAAAAAATACGGCACCTCCATGATCGTCACAAGTGGTATCGGTACAAACTGGATTCCAATCAGATGTTTCTGCGACCCCGAAGTCGTAATGATTAATATAACTTAATTGTACCAACAAGTTATTAACAGGCAGATTGATTGCAATTCATAACATTCTTATAATCAAAGACTAGATATTAATACCGGAGGCCAGTGCAGGCAGACGCGACTTAACATAAGATATATTATGCGACGTTGAGCCGAGGTAGATAAGCCGATATTGTAAGTCGGCAGGATCGGGCTTAACATAAGATATATGATGTACCATAAAATGAACTTGACATAAGTTTGCGGTGTGCTATTTTTATTATAAATATTAATTTTAGGAGTTTATAATGAATATAATCGAACCACATATTCACATGTATTCCAGGACAACCGATGATTATCAGAGAATGTATGATGCTGGAATTCGAGTATGCGTGGAGCCATCCTTCTGGCTAGGTGCCTCAAGAAGATATGTCGGAACTTTCTTTGACTATTTTTCCCTTATTCTTGATTTTGAGACAGTCAGGGCCAATAGATTTGGGATAGACCATTATGCGGCAATTTCAGTTAATCCGAAAGAAGCTGAAAACACTAAAATAGCGGCTGAAGTAATTGATGGTATGGGAGAATATCTCAAACATCCCAGATGCATCGCGATCGGCGAAATCGGCTTCAACAATATAAGCGATCTTGAAGAAACAGTCTTCAGAAGACAGTTAGAGATGGCGGCAAAGGAAAACATGCTCGTGATAATTCATCTGCCACATTACGACAAGGTGAAAGGGATTAAACGCACTATAGACGTAATAAATTCCGTGGATATTCCGCATGAACATATAATAATAGACCACAACACTGAAGATTGTATTAAAATCGCACGGAAAACTGGCTGTTATACCGGGATGACTGTATATCCGATATCAAAGCTGACCCCCGAAAGAGTTTCAAACATTATAAAGGAATGCGGACACGAGAGAATGATCGTGAATGGTTCGGCGGACTGGGGAATTTCCGATCCTCTGAGCCTTGTAAAAGTATGCTCTTTCCTGAAAAATGATGGCCACGACGAGAAGACCATAGAGTCTCTTCTTCATGATAATCCAAATAGATTCTATTCGCAATCCCCGCGGTGGAAGCCTGACTTCAACATTGCCCCGTTGGATCCACGGGAATTCCAGCGGTGAGAGGTGCTCGTCTCATAAGAGCAATGTCTCCAAAATGCGAATTTCGACATATTCCCCCTGCCCTTGATTTTTTAAAAAAAAGTGTTATTTTCCAGGTGAAATTCTAACATCATTCGGACAAAATATAATGAACAAGAGACCTTTTACTTTCCTCGACAATGAGAAGATACTTGTCGCACCTTCAATTCTTGCTTCCGATTTCTCGAAACTCGGTGACGAAATTCGGCGCGTAGAAAATGCTGGAGCAGACATCATTCACGTTGACATTATGGATGGACATTTCGTCCCCAATCTCACAATCGGCCCTCCTGTTGTCGAGTCTGCCAGGAAAACAACCCCCCTCCCCTTTGATGTCCATCTCATGCTCACGAACCCATTCAACTTCGTGGAATCATTCGCAAAGGCCGGCGCAGACAATATAACATTCCACATCGAATGTCTCGATGACATAGACAGGACGATCTGCGAAATTCGCAGATTCGGGTGCTCGGTAGGGCTTTCCGTCAAGCCCAAAACACCCGTCGAGAAGATATTCCCGTTCCTTGAAAAAATAGACCTTATCCTTATAATGACCGTCGAGCCAGGTTTTGGCGGTCAGAGCTTTATGTCCGACATGATGGGGAAGGTGTCAAATGCAAGGCAAGCCGTTGGAAATATCAAAAAACCAGTACACATAGAAGTTGACGGCGGCATAGATGAGAAAACTGTCATGACAGCTGTGGTGGCAGGCGCGAACATGATCGTAGCTGGAACTTCGGTCTTCAAAAATAAAAAAGGCGCGGACTACGCAATTGCCGCAATTCACTCCGCCCAGGAAGTCTTCAGAACATCATTCTGAATGAAAATTCCCCCCAGAGGTGGAATTTTAAGACATTATTATTTTAATGAGGATCAAGAACACTGAATTTTGCGGCTGTAAAATTCAAAAAAAAAGAGTCTCGGCTATGCCGAGACTCTTATATTTCTAACACAAAATTTATTTATCGGAATCTGTCTTCTTGGATTTCTTATCGTCTTTTTTCTTGGGAAGACTTTTTTCAAGATCCTTGATTTCCTTCTCAAGAGCGGCCTTTTTCTTTGCATCTTTTTCTTCTGCCAATGCGGCCTTCTTTTCATCTATCTTTGCCTGGATTTCTTCTGGGGTCAGGACGGACTTTTCGGTTTTCTTTGTGGTGTCCTTTGCTGCGTCTTTTACAACTTCAGCGAAAGCTCCGACTGAAAACACCAGTGCGACCACGAGGACCAATAACTTTTTCATACTTTCTTCACTCCTTGTTATGTTTATAAACTCCTTACATACTCGCTCTGTAAGTTGCCGCTGAAAATACACCGGGATGTTTCATTGTCAAGTCTAACTTGTTGCAAATTAGCATATTTAGGCGTAAGTGGCTGATAATTAAGATAATATTTATGAAAAAATTTATTGCAGATGTTCATTCCCTATGGAATGTGTGCTTGCGTAGCTCCTCGAGAAAGGCCCTTAAAAGGTCCTTTTCCTGAATTGTCCTGACAAGCCTTCCCTTGCTGAACAAGGCTCCCCTCTCCTTCCCACCCGCAATTCCGAGATCAGCATCCGAAGCCTCCCCGGGGCCATTTACAACACAGCCCATGATCGCAATCTTCTTCAACCCGATGATGGCGCCTGAAGACTTGATTTTTTCTATTTCGGCCTCAATGCGACCGGCAAGCTTTATCAGATCTATTTCGGTTCTCCCGCAAGTCGGGCAGGAGACAATTTCGGGAGCCCCAGCTCGAAGCCCAATGCTTTCGAGAATCATTATCCCCGTCTTCACCTCTTCGACCGGGTCGGCTGTGAGGCTCACCCTTATCGTGTCACCTATCCCGGAAGAAAGTATTGCCCCTATACCAACCGACGATTTTATTATTCCTCTTCGAAGTGTTCCAGCCTCGGTAATCCCAACATGCTGGGGATAATCAGAGACCTCCGCAAGCTTCCGGCATGCCATGACAGTCGTGGCGACATCAGATGACTTCAATGAAACTTTTATCTTTTCGACACCATGTTTTTCAAGCAGTCGGCATTGTTCAAGTGCCGATTTCACAAGAGCTTGCGCAATGCCTTCGGAGTCTTTATTGATGTTTTTAAACTTTGCGTGAAGGCTTCCGGAATTGGCGCCCACACGTACACATATGCCAGCTTCCAGAATCGCCCTGGCAACAATGGCAACCTTTTTCGCATCACCAATATTGCCCGGGTTAATCCGTATGCCATGAACTCCGGCATCTATCGATCTGAGAGCAAGCCGGTAGTCAAAATGAATGTCGGCAATAACTGGAATAGGGCTCCCTTCGGCAATCTCCCGCATACGATCGGACGCCTTCCTGTCCGGAACTGCAACGCGGACAATATCACAGCCGGCCTTTTGAAGTGCAAGTATCTGCGCAAGAGTCGAGTCAGGATCTCTCGTGTCCGTATTGGTCATGGACTGGACGGAAACCGGCGCTCCGCCTCCGACAGGGACGGAACCCACATGTATCCTTTTTGTAATGTTTCTCGTATTCATTTTTTCTTCAGTACAAGTTCCAGCGCACATGCTGGAAGATACCATTTGACTCCGTTGTATATCGTCTGCCCGTAATCGAAGGGAATCCTGCGGCCACTTTCGATTGCATAATTCCTGCTTGCAGGGAACTCTATTTTTTCGCCATTCTCGACAACCGTGAGGACAGGATTTGGGCCATCTCCGTTATCAACTTTAAAGTCCGCTCCGGCTTTTTCAAGCTCATATAGGGCATCACGGAAAAGCTTAAGGCTTGTCTCCTTTAGGCTCAGCCCCAGGAGTTTCTGAATGGAAAAAGCTACGTCCGTGCTGTCAATCGTTCCTTCCGGTCTCCATCCCGGCGAATATGCGAAAAGGAGGACGTCTTCACCGATGTGTCCGTTTGCCGTCCATCCGAGTTTAGCCCTTGAATTGATTATCGTGTTGAGAATGCCACAGGCCTTTCCATTGTTTTCCTTTAGGGAATCTTTCATTTCCGCAATTTCATTTCCCGAAAGATCGCCGATGGAGTATTCTTCGGCGAATACTTTTTTAATTTTTTCGTTTTCCGGCATAGTGCTAAGACGATTGCAAACACCTGCGGCAGAAGATTTAGCCTTGACGAGAGGGGAGATGAAATCCTCCGGCCTTGTGCTGTCATAGTTCCCCGATATCGAAGCATTCCCGATTGTTATTCCACCATTCCCGTGATCCGGAACAATGATTATAGCGGTGTCTCCGGATTTTTGTGCAAACTCCAGCGCCTTAGCCACGGCTTTGTCAAATGCGACAATGTCGTTCACCAGCGCGACAGGATCGTGGGAATGTGCCGCATAATCTATCTTGCTCCCTTCAACCATCAGTAGAAAGCCTTTCTTGTTGGTGCTCAAGAGTTCGATCGCCTTTTCAGTCATCTCCGCGAGTGAGGGCTGCTTTGATCCATCTCTGTCAATCTCGAAGCTCATGTCCGCATCGGCAAAAACACACCAGAGTTTTTTAGCTGAAGAATTCTTCATCTCTCCGGGAGTTCTGACAAGCTTATATCCCTGCCCTGAAATTTCCGACAGGAGATCCTCCTTGTCCGCCCTCTTTTCCGCAAGTAAATAATTATATCCTCCTCCCATAATTACATCAAATCCCGAAAAAACCTGCTGTTCGCCTATTACCTCGAAGTTGTTCCTGTCGGGGTAATGTACACTGAAACCTGCAGGTGTCGCGTGCATAATTTCAACAGTGCAGACCATCCCGGTGGAAATGCCTTTCAGTCTCGCGGCCTCCATGACATTGCTTACAGGAATTTTGCCGCACCCCTTAGGGAGTCTCGCCCCGCCCGGCATGTCGGACACCTCAGGAAGAACGCCAAGGTATTTTGTGTGGGTCTTGAATCCTGTTGCATAAGCCGTGGCCGCTGCAGCCGAATCTGGAATCACGGAATCCGAAGAACAAGTCTTGACAATCCCACAGACAAGTTTGTCCATCGCAAGTGGTTTCGCACCCTGGAACCACCGGGACAATGTATATCCGCCAGCACTCATACCATCTGGTATCATTATTATGACATTTTTTACTTCGGCAGACTTTTCCTGGGCATCCAGGATTAATGTCAGATGAAAAATTGCAAGGAACGGCAGAAGCAGAACTGCTAACTTTAATTTCGCAAATGTATTTCTCATGAATGTCGTCCTTTGTGTTTTGCAAGAGTAATATAATCCATTATGCCTGACAAGTCGGTATTGTATGTGATTTTAGTGTTTTTCCCACGATATTCAAACATTTTGACGGCATGTCCCGCATATTTCATCACGCCTGCATCGTCCGTTACGGCGAAGTTTTCCTCGAAAGCCTTTTCGTATGCATCAATAAGGAGTTGGCGCTTGAAAACCTGTGGAGTCTCGACAGCCCAGAGCCCTTCCCTGTTCACGTCCTCTAGGACAAAACCGTTTCCATCGGCCTTTTTGACCGTATCGGCCATTTTTTTCCCGACGACCGCACTGCCGTGTGCCTTGGCAAACTTATAGGAAGACAATATCAGGTCTTTCGTTATCAGAGGGCGGGCCGCATCTTGAACCGCCACAAATTTGAGTGTTTCCGGGAGCATCAGAAGTCCCAGATATACAGAGTTCATCCTGGTTTCACCCCCGTGTACGATTTTTATTGCTGACGCACCGGGATGCGCTGAAAGAGACTTTTTGAAATCATCCTCATAAAAGCAGGGAACGACAACAATTATGTTCTCGAGAGGGCAGACTTCCATAAATCTAATCACGGAACACATAAATACGGGAGTGTCACCAATATCTGCAAGGAGCTTGTTTCCGTTGTGTTTCGAAATGAATCTTTCGCCACTGCCACCTGCGGCAATCACCACTCCCATATCCTTAATTTTTATTGTGTCCATGAATTATCAATTCCTGCTAAACAATATTCCCTTGAATGCTTTAATTTAGGCTCCGAAAATTAGCATCTGTATGTGGATTCTTCAAGTAAAATACCTGTTAAGATATCATTTCAATGAATAATGCAGCAAAGTTGATTCTCTGGATTGTGATTCTGTTGCAATTCCGCCTTTTCAGAGTATCTTCAATCGTCCAATTTCAAAACAACACAGGGGAAATTTTATGAGGATGTCGAAACTTGTCGGAAGACGTATAAAAGAAGCACCGAAAGATGCAAAAACACAGTGTCACATATTTCTGATCCGCGGGGGGTACATACGGCCTGTCTCTGCGGGCATATATTCGATCCTGCCCGTCGGTCAAAAAATAATCGAAAAAATAGAGAATATCATCCGCGAGGAGATGAATGCCATTGACGGACAAGAAGTTACGATGCCGGTAGTACTCCCTGCGGAACTATGGGAGGAGTCCGGCAGATTCCACTCCGTCGGACAGGAGCTTCTCCGCTTCAAGGACAGGAACGACAAGAAAATGCTTCTCGCAATGACGCACGAGGAGGCCGTCGTGCATCTTGTCCGTACGGAAGTCAATAGCTATAAACAACTTCCGATGATGGTCTATCAGATCCAGACTAAATATCGCGACGAGGCGCGCCCCCGCGCCGGGCTGATACGAGTGCGCGAGTTCACCATGAAGGATGCCTATTCCTTCCACACATCACAGGAATGCCTCGACAAGTATTACATGAAGGCGCATAAGGCATATGAAAACATTTTCCGGCGCGTAGGCATGAAAAACTGCATCTCGATCGAATCCGACCCTGGAATGATGGGAGGAAACATGTCCCACGAGTTTATGGCGATCGCGGACTGCGGCGAAGACACTATTTTCCTTTCTCCCTGTGGCGAATACAAAGCCAACAGGGATATTGCGAAATCCGCTGTCAAATTTGAAAAATCGCCCGAACTCCCTCTGGAAAAGGTGCATACACCAGGGAAGAAGACCATCGAGGAGGTCGCCGAATTCCTCGCGATGAAGCCTGAAAACACCGGGAAGGCTGTTTTCTACGTGGACGGCAAGGAAAATCTTATCTTTGCCATGATACGTGGCGATTTCGAGGTGAACGAGAACAAGCTAAAAAACCATCTCAGAATAAACGACTTGAATTTTGCGAACGATGCACAGATAAGAAAATCAGGCGCGGAACCCGGCTATGCGTCACCAATTTCACTCGACACGAAAAAAGTAAGAATAGTTGTTGACATGTCGGTTGCAGGATCGTCGAACCTTATCGTTGGCGCAAACGAGGCCGATTACCACCACAAGAATTTCAATCTCGGGCGCGACCTCCCCGGCGCGGAGGTCGCCGACATTGCCACAGTCCGGGAGGGAGACCCCTGCCCTGTCACGGGAAAACCGCTTCTCCTCAAGAGAGGAATAGAAGTCGGAAACATCTTTAAGCTAGGCACAAAATATTCATCCTCAATGAATTGCAATTATCTTGACCAGAATGGAAAGTCCTTCCCGATGATAATGGGATGCTACGGCATCGGCGTCGGACGGACAATGGCCTCCGTCATCGAACAGTCCTGCGACAACTATGGCCCGATATGGCCGATCACGATCTCGCCATACCAGGTGCATCTTTGCGCTCTCAACCCGAAGGAGGCGAATGTCTCCGAAGTGGCGGACAATATTTACAGGACGCTCACGGATGCCGGCATAGAGGTCCTCTACGACGATCGTGGGGAAAAGGCCGGATTCATGTTCGCTGAAGCCGATCTGATCGGCATTCCCTTCAGAATAACCGCCGCCCCCAAATCTGTTGCCAACAATCAGGTCGAGTTCAAACGCCGGGGAGAAAAGGATATGACCATGCTCGATATTGCCTCTCTGCCGGAAACACTCTCGAAGATGATTGCGGAAGAAGTTCACAAATTTTCATGAATTTTTCAATTTTCTCTAATATTTTCTGTTTTCAATCGTCATAATCAGTAACGCGTCAAGTTATTGTTCTTGGAGGGACGCGCGCCGTCGCGTCCAACAGGTTGTGACCACGATGGAGCGTGACCCTCCACCAACACGACTGGGGCATTACAATAAAACAACAGGAACGCAAGTAATTTAAATAAGGGGGTAGAAATGAAAAGAAATCTCGGGGCTCTATTGTCTTGGGCTATTATTGCACAGGGAATTTTCTGCGGTCTAAACGCGGTTTCGGGAGAAATCGGTTTTCTGGAGGACTACAGCCTCTCCAAAAACCGTGATGATGCATTGAAACAGCTCATTCCGGGCACAGAGGACTATTTTTATTTCAAGTGCATACATCTGCAGTCCGAGGGAAAATTAGACCAGGTCGAAATCGAACTGAAGAAATGGATTGAGACTTACGGCTACACCAACAGAGTGAATCTCGTAAGGAACAGGCAGGCATTGCTGATGTATGCGAAAGATCCGGCCAAATCCCTGGACTATCTTAAAAATCTTCTCCAGCTCCAGTTCCGGCATCAGAAGGACGTCGTGGTAGAAAAGGCCGCTGAAAACTTCCCGTCCATCCTCGACCAGAATCTTATCAGTTTCGAGACACTTAGAAACAGGGCGATTACATACAACAAGGACACCGTGGCAGGATTCGAACTGGTCGGACTTGATTTTCTAGACGAAAAGGATCTTAAGGGTGCTGTCAGAAGGGATTTTCTCTCACGGTTGGACAGGCCGGACTATCCCGGACTTGCCGCGCTGGTGGTTGCAGACCTCAAGTTCAAGGACAGCCGCGGCTTCGGCTCACTCCCCATTCACAACTTGCTGCTTGTCAATCAGCTTGACGAATGTCTCACGCTTATGCCGGAACTCAGAGACCAGTCCATGTTCGTCAATATATACATCACGAAACTGAAACCCCGCGATGATGTGAACTTCATTCTTGAACCGGAAGAAGAAAATGCCTACCTGCAAAGACTTTGGGATTTCGCAAAAACACTTGCCCCCGTCAACAACTCATTGAAATCCAACATCTTATATTATATGCTCAAGGCCGGGCAGAAAATGGGAGTCTATGACAAGTCACTATTCATGGAATACATAAAGCTACCCAGGCAGGTCTTCTACATAAACGAGAGCTACCTGAAAACATTCGCAAACAATCCTGCGTTTTTCGCACGGTCTGACTCCGATTTCGGGCAATTCATGCTTCTCGCACCTGTCAACGACGACACGGTGCTTGTCAACGACTTCCTCCAGAATTTCTTCAAGGATGCGGAAAACTGGAACGAACTCACCAGGTATGTAAGAGACACTGTATTGAAGAAAAATTTTGCCGAAGCTAAAATTCTAAATGGGATCGGAGACCAGGAAAAATGGTATTCGATGCTCGCCCCCGCAGAATACCAGTCACTCAAGGAAAGAGTTGACATCGAGTTCTCCGCGCAAAACAAGGATTTTTTCAAGCCCGGCGAAGACGTTTCGCTTTCCCTTTTTATCAAGAATGTCGAGAGACTTTCCGTCAAGGTCTACAAGATAAATCTATTCAACTACTACAAGGAGAATATGGCCGAACCAGGAATAGAGATCAGCCTCGACGGCCTGGTTCCAAACGAAGAGGCCACACACGAATACAAGGAGATAAACCTCAGAAGGATCGAAAGGAAATTCGATTTTCCCTCACTCAAGGATCGCGGCGTATATGTCATCGAATTCATCGGTAACGGGAAGGTCAGCAGAGCCGTTGTCAGAAAAGGCAAATTCAAATATTCCAGCAAGATAGATGCCACCGGACAGATTTTCACTATCTACGACGAGAAAGCCGAAAAGGTTGCTGATGCTTCCATCTGGATGGACGGTCATTTCTATCAGCCTGAAAAAGACGGCACCATAATCCTTCCGTTTACAAACAACCCCGCCGAACAGAAAATAATAATTTCATCAGGCGGATTCTCGTCCCTCGACAGTTTCCAGCACCAGCCTGAAAACTATTCACTCAAGGCAGGATTCTACGTTGACAGGGAATCGCTCGTCAAGGGCAGAAACGCCAAGGTCTCCATACGTCCTGTCCTATACATCGGCAACATGCCCATCTCTCTCGCAGTCCTAGAAAACATCAAACTCTCCATTTCCACCACCGATCTCGACGGAGTGGATACCACAAAGATTGTTGACAATTTTAAGCTCGACTCCGACAAGGACTCCATCCACACATTCAATGTCCCCGCAAACATCAAGAACATATCCTTCACACTCAAGGCTCAGACAAGATCCATGAGCAAAAGCAAGAATGTGGATCTGTCCACGGAAACTGCGAATTTCGCAGTCAACGGCATAGACAGCACTGACAGGATCTCGGAGCTTCTTTTCGGCAAGGCTGACGGGAAATACAAATATACTCTGCTCGACAAGAGTGGCAGGCCGATGCCAGGGCGCCCGGTCACTGTCAGCCTCAAACACAAATACTTCACCGCTCCTGTCGTTGCCAGCCTTAAAACAGATGCGAATGGAGTTGTCCAGCTCGGAGAACTAAAGGAAATTGCCTATCTTAACAGCAGCTATTCGGAAGGCCAGACAAATGCGACAGCGCTTATCAGCGACATTGCCATGATTCCTGCGAACGTTTGTGTTTCGGAAGGCGATGCCGTCGCAATTCCATACATGGGATCGGCCAAGGCCCCCTCCCCCCGTGTTTTTTCACTTATTGAAACACGTGGCGGAACATTTGTAAAAGATTGGAGCGAAAAGATTTCCATCGCAAATGGCATTTTGAACATCAAAGGATTGCCGCAGGGAAATTACTCTCTTTCACTCAAAGAAGGCTTGGACATGGTTTCTATCAACGTCGAAAAAGGCAAAAAGGTCGGTGACATTGTTCTTTCCGATCTCAAAGCGGCAGAACTCTCCGAGATAAATCCGCTCCAGATAGAAAGCCTTGCCGTGGACAACGGGAAGCTCGTGATAAAAATCCTAAATGCCAGCGGCACCACTAGAATCCATGTATTTGCCGACATATACAATTTCGGAACATCCTGGTCGCCTTTTGCGAAATTCGCAGACAGCACTCCATTCCCGGAACCCACCACCCAGAACTGGCCTCTATTCAAGGCAAGCTATCAGTCCGGAAGAGCCATTGGCGACGAATTCGAGTACATCATAAGGAGAAGATACGCCAAGAAATTTACAGGAAATATGCTCGAACGCCCGGGTCTGATTTTAAATCCATTTGTTCTCCGTGACACAATAACTCAGGCTCCACCTGAGGCAAAGGCAAGAGAGGCTTTCGCAGCCGACAAGGCTCTCGGGGAACGCCAGGTTGCTTCTGCTGCTGTCATTATGACGACTAAGGCGGGGAGAAGAGCTGATGGACTGGCCAAAGGCAAAGCATTGTCAGCTAAAGATAGGAAACGTTATTTAATTGAGCACGGTGAGGAAGATGTGGAATCTTTGCCTGCTACAGCTCCTGCAGCTTTTTCAAATCTCGATTTCCTCGCTAAGACATCACCAGTATTCTCAAATCTTATTCCGGACAAGGATGGGAAAATCGAAATACCGATTGAGAAGCTTGGAGGAAGACAGGACATTGCCGTCATAGCACTCGACGACAGAAGCACAGTTCTCCGCTCAATCTCGATCCCGTCCGGCAAGGTCGAAATGGAGGATGTCCGCCTCGCAAAAAGCTTTGACATCCAGAAACATTTCGTCGAAACTAAAAAGATCTCTGCACTTAAAAAAGGCGAAAAACTTACAATAAGCGACATATTGACAAGCAGTTACAATGTCTATGACAGTGTCGGGAAAATCTACGGTCTCTATAACATATTGAACCCAAGCCCCAATCTCTCCGAATTCTCGTTCGTTACAAACTGGAGTTCGCTGGATGAAAAGACGAAGTCCGAGAAATATTCGAAATACGCCTGCCACGAGCTCAACTATTTCATCTACAGGAAAGACCGTCCATTCTTCGACAAGGTCATACTGCCATTCATCAGGAACAAGAAAGACAAGACCTTCCTTGACAAATGGTTCGCACGAGAAAACATCGAGGAATACCTGCAACCCGGATTATACAGGGACAGGCTGAACACACTGGAAAAAATTCTGCTTGCGGGAAGGCTCGAGAACCAGGATCCGACAAAACGTTTCATAATGGAACAGTTTGACATGATCCCGCCTAATCCTCAACGCTACAATTTCCTCTTCAGCACGGCGCTTAAGTCTGCCGCCCTAGAAGCAAATGTGAGTGATGTCGTTTCCGAAATTGGTGCAGTGCCACCAGCGCCAGCTGCAATTGTGGCGGAAGCCGATGAGGTTAGTGCCGGGTTTGCCGAAGCAAAACCCGCTGCCGCTCCCCCGCCTGCCATGAAAGCAATGGCGAAGCAAGAAAAGGCAAAGGCCAACAAGGCCGATGCAGTTGAACAGCTCCGCGCGAGGAGAGGCGAGATGGAGAAGACACAACAGTTATACAGGAAGCTCGACCAGACCAAGGAGCTTGCCGAAAACAACTATTACAAACTGCCGATAGAACAACAGACAAGTTCGCTTGTAAATGTGAACGCCTTCTGGAATGATTTCGCCACTAAAAATGCCGCTGACGATTTTCTGTCCACCAATATCGCGGAAGCGTCAGGCAACTTCACCGAAATAATGCTTGCGATGGCGAGCGAATCCGTTCCTTTTGTCCCGGAAAAATACAGGGAGGATCTGAATGGGCGAACCCTCGTTATCACTGCGGAAAGTCCGCTGATTGTCTTCCACAAGGAGATTTCGGAGGCCGAGATCGCCAAGGAGAAAACCCCTCTCCTGGCGGGACAGAGATACTTCCTCAACAGCGAAAGATTCACTTTCGAGGGCAACCGCCAGATTGACAAATATGTGAGCGAAGAATTCCTGGCGAACAATGTCTACGGATGCTGTATCTTCGTCACAAACCCGACCTCCGCGCCAGTCGAACTCGATGTTCTTCTGCAGATTCCCCAGGGTGCATTGCCAGTCGCCGGTGGTTTCTATACGAAGTCTTTCCATTGGAATCTCCAGCCTTTCATGACTCAGAGGTTCGAATATTTCTTCTACTTTCCGGAAGTCGGAACCTTCGGCCACTATCCGGCACAGATTTCCATCAACGAGAAACTCGTCGCTTCCTGTGAAGCCAGCCAGATGAATGTCGTCAAGGAACTCAGCAAGAAGGACACTGAATCCTGGAACTACGTTTCGCAGAACGGGACAGACGATGAAGTGCTTGCATTCATCGCGAAGAACAATGTCAACAGGCTCGACCTCAACAAGATAGCATTCAGGATGAAGGACAAGGCATTTTTCGGAAAAGCATATGCTCAACTCGAGAAGATGCACGCATACAACGACGTAATATGGTCCTATGGTATCTGTCACAACTTTGTTCCTGCAATAAGAGAATATCTCAAGAGGACACCTGTCGCCGACAACTGCGGGAAATACATAGTGAGCGAAATTCTCACCATCGACCCTGTAATCCGCAGGAACTACCAATTTCTGGAATACAGTCCGTTCGTAAATGCGAGAACATGTCAGTTCGGCCAGAAACGAGCCATTTTCAATGACTCCATTTTAGCCCAGTACAACAATCTACTTGATGTCCTGAGCTTCAAGAAAGACATGGACAATGACGATCTGATGTCAGTCACATACTATATGCTTCTTCAGGACAGGGTCGAGGAGGCGATGAAATTCTTTACGCAGGCTGAACCGGCAAAAATCCAGACAAAGCTCCAGTATGACTACTTCATGGCATATATGGCGTTCTACAATCAGGACACCGCGAAGGCCACGGGAATAACCGCCAGATATGCGGAATACCCGGTAATCCGCTGGAGGAACAAGTTCCTGGAAATAAGCAACCAGCTAGCGGAGATAAAAGGCGAAAAAGGAAAGGTCGTTGATCAGGACAGCAGGGAAGTGATGATGACGGATCTGGCATCCAAGGAGCCAGCGCTCGACTTCCAGATCGAAGGCGGGAAGATAAAGCTCAATTTCGCCAATCTCTCCGAATGCCGCGTGAACTACTATTTCATGGACATCGAATTTCTCTTCTCGACCAGCCCATTCGCCAAGGACTATGGAAGGCAGTTCTCTTACATATTTCCCAACAAGACCGATACACTTAAACTCCAGGACGGTGAAAAATCTCTGGTAATCGATATTCCTGCGGAACTTCTCTCCAAGAACGTGCTTGTTGAAATAAATGGCAGCGGCAAGAATGTCACGAGAACATACTACGCCAACACGATGAATGTCAAGCTCGAGGAAAATTATGGACAGATAAAAGTTGCCGAGCAAGAAACGGGGAAAAACATTTCCGCCGCATACGTGAAGGTCTATGCCAGACTCCAGGGTGGAAATGTCATATTCTTCAAGGACGGATACACCGATCTCAGAGGCAGGTTCGACTATACTTCGCTCAACACGGACGAAATCACCCAGGTCGAGAAATTCTCGATACTTATAATGAGCGAAAAGAATGGCTCTGTCGTCAAGGAAGCAAATCCCCCGAAGAGATAATTCTGAGAGTTTTTCTTGATTTTTCCCGATGGCTGATTACCTTCAGTCTATATGAAAATCAAAAGTTCTATCAACAAATAGAAGCCGAGATTTGTGTGCAGGTAACAAGGAACATATGCGGGAAATGAGCGAATTAGAATCAGTGACAAGAAAAAAAAGAATCGACACCAGGTTAAGATCTTCTTCATTGAACTGGAAAATAATTCATAATAACGACGTAGAAGACACATCATTTCTCGATGCGCATACCGTTGAAGAATATCCGACCGAAACAGGTCCGGCTGATTTTGCGCTTTTTGTCAGGGGTAAATTGTTGGGAATTATTGAAGCTAAAAAAATAGCTATTGGCGCGGAACCAGGCTTTGCCCTGAAATCAATAAAGATAAATTTACAATTATCGACTGTTTTGACGGCACACTTATTGAGTATTTTAAAAATGCGACTGACTTTGATGTCAATCTGCAAAAAGAGACAATACCACTTCAGGAAATCATTGAAAGAATCTATGATAACAGAGATCGGGATTATAATACCAAGGTACTTATAAAACGATTGCGCCGCATTGAGACTAATGTGGGTGCAGAAGCTCGGGATAAACTTTCAAGATATATTCCAGACGGAGATCTGAAAGTCTATACGGATAAACTAAAAGAAAATCTTGATAGCAACTTTACCGAAACCATGAAACTTTGATAAAGCACGCTTCAGATTATCACGAACCCATTCTCACAGCACGAGAACGAGTTGACTTTGCGCTGACTTCGATCATGGGAACAAAAAAGTTTACGGATGAGCAACAAACTTGGCTCGCCTATATTAAAGAGCATTTAATAGAAAACCTGGCCATTGCCGAGGAAGATTTTAAAACCATGCCGGTGTTTGAACGGCACGGCGGTATTGCTGTTGCCAAAAATGTCCTTGGTGCGGGGTTCAACAAATTGATAAACAAATTAAACGAAGCGCTTGCCGCATGATCAGTAAATGCCACTAAGATAAAAGGAAATACTGTTGGAGTTTTACACCATGTCGAATGGCATGGCACAGCTTTAGCGTGTACCTTTTTCCTTTCATTTTAGATGTAATTCGGCAACATTCGAAAAAGGAGAATACATGTCTGATGTTGTAAATAAACTCTGGGGCTTTTGTCATACTTTGCGCCATGACGGTATTGACTACGGCGATTATATCGAGCAATTGACTTACTTGCTATTTTTAAAGATGGCCGATGAGCGTAAAATTGACTTGTCCTGTGTCGAATATGAGGAAAATAAGAAGAAGGTTAAAACCAATTGTTCATGGAAGCCGTTTACAGAAAAGTCAGGCACTGAACTATTGGATGTTTTTGCACAGATGATACATGCTCTGAGCAGGCAATCAGGTCTTCTTGGCGATATCTTCACTCAGGCAATGCCCCGCTTTACCAATCCGGTAAATCTTAAAAAAGTCATCAACATGATTGACGAGGTTGACTGGTCTTCCATGGATGTGGATGTGAAAGGCGCAGCTTTTGAAGGGCTTCTGGAGAAATCGGCTGCGGAAGGCAAAAAGGGTGCGGGCCAATATTTTACCCCGAGAGTTCTTATCAGTTTCATTGTAAATGTAATGAAGCCGGACCCGAGAGTTGCGAAAGAGTACAAAATCTGCGACCCAGCCTGCGGGACTTCCGGATTTTTGATGGTTGCCTATGAATGGCTGATGGAGATTTCAAAGGGCGCATTGGAAAGAAAAGATGCGCTCCGCATAAAGAAACAAACCTATTACGGACAGTAGCTCGTTCCACGTCCACGCAGACTTGCCCTCATGAATCTTTTTCTCCACGGACTTGAGCCGCATATTTACTTGGGCGACAGCATCTATGAACCAGACAGAAAGGAACGATACGATTGCATCCTGACCAATCCTCCTTTTGGCACAAAGGGCGCAAATCAGGCGCCGGTACGGGATGACTTCACGGTTTCCACCAGCAATAAACAGCTCAATTTCATCCAGCATGTTGTCACCATTCTCAAACCCGGTGGAAGGGCTGCCATGGTTCTGCCAGACAATGTGCTTTTTTCAGATGAGGCGGGCGACGTGTTCAAATACCTGATGGAGGACTGCAATCTTCACACCGTCCTGCGCCTGCCGAACGGAACCTTTACGCCCTACAGTCAGGGTGTTAAGGCAAATGTGATTTTCTTCCAGAAAGGTGTGACTACTGAAAACACCTGGATTTATGATAACCGGACAAATATTCCAGGCGTGACCAAGAAGGACCGCCCTCTTGCTCCACAGATGTTTGAAGAGTTTGAAAAGTGCTATGGCAATGATCCGAACGGACAGGCGAAACGAAAAGACTTGGGAGAAGAAGGCCGTTTCCGTAAGTTCAGCATCTCTCAAATCAAAAGCCGCAACTACAATTTGGATATTGCCTGGCTGAAAGATGAAGGGCTGGAGGATCCCAACTCATTGCCAGAACCACAGGTGCTGGCCGGAGATGCGATTACCGAACTGAACGCCTGCGTGGATGAACTTCAGGAGATATTGACATTGATTGAGGCGGAGGAGGGAGTATGAAGAAAAAGAATAGTGGACGAAGTACAGTCGTCGGTAGGCAGTCGATGGTGGGTAGGGGGAAGCTGCAGACTGCGGATTGCAAACTGCGGACCGGGACGAATGATATGGTCTCTGCGAATCTCTATGCTTCGATCAAGGAAGTTATTGATAAAGCGCGGGGCGCAGTTCATCGTGCTGTAAATAATGCTATGGTTGAAGCTTACTGGCATATCGGTAAGCTCATAGTTGAAGAAGAACTGCAAGGGCTGGAACGGGCCACCTACGGGAAAAAGCTTATTGAAGGTGTTTTCCTAAGACTGACTGCTGAATTTGGCAATGGATTCTCCTCGCAGAATTTATGGAATATGCGCCAGTTTTATCAGAAATTCTCCACAATGCGGAGAGAATTGTCATGGTCACATTACAAGGCGCTCTTGCGTGTAGAGAAAACCAATGCCTGTATCTGGTATATGAACGAAGCCGCCGAACAAAACTGGTCAGTCAGGGCGTTGGAAAGACAGATCAATTCCCTTTATTGTGAACGCCTTTTATTGAGCAAGAATAAAAAGCCTGTTCTTCGGGAAGCTGAAGAAAAGACTGCACTGCTACGGCAGGAGCCAGCAGAGTTTATGAAGGATCCTTATGTGCTTGAATTCCTGAATATCAAGGACAGGAGTAATTTCCGCGAGTCGGAATTGGAGCAGGCTATTATCGGGAAGATTCAGGAATGTCTGTTGGAACTTGGTAAGGGCTTCGCCTTTGTGGCCCGTCAGAAAAGAATATCCACCGAGAACAGTGAATTTTATATCGACCTGGTTTTCTACAATTACAACCTGAAATGTTTCGTGCTGATCGATTTGAAAACGGGGAAGCTCACCCATCAGGATGTGGGTCAGATGGACATGTATGTGCGCATGTTCGACAATTTGCAAAAAGGCAAAGACGACAACCCGACCGTGGGACTGATTCTCTGTACTGAAAAAGACAAGGCTATCGTGAAATACTCGGTGTTAAACGAAAACAAACAGCTCTTTGCATCGAAATATATGCTCTATTTGCCCACTGAAGATGAGCTGGCACATGAAATTGTACGGGAGAAAAGACTGATCGAAATGGAGATGGATGAAAATGGTACATGAGCATGAAATAGATATCTTTGAAGAAGGTGAACAGGAAATTGGATTTTTCTCGATCTTGATGATTGCGGAAGCAATCCTTGGAGTGCTAAACCCCCTGTTTCACTTTCGATGGCAGAATAATGAAAAAGCGGCACAGGGGCACCGCAGTCCAAGGTCAGGCCAAAGAGCCTGACAAATAATACAGTTCGGCAAAAGTCGGTTAGCATCATGAAAATTCACTTGTTCGGAATTCCCGAACAACTGACATAGATGGAAAAGAAGGAATTGCTATAATGGGAAGAAGACAATTGATCAGAAAATCCATAAGAAAATTCGGAAATCCCGAATTTTCTGTCAAACCAATTAAACTGATCAATTTGAAAACAATGATATATTGATTGTAAAGGACGGAGCGACTACTGGTAAGACATCCTTTGTTGATTTTAATTTTCCATATAAAAAAGCAGTGGTCAATGAGCATGTATTTGTATTGAAAACTTCGAAGTCTATCATTTCAAAACTAACATTTTATTTTTTGTGGAGCGAGAGGGGTAAGGCAAATATACTTGCGAACTTTCAAGGTTCAGCCCAGGGTGGAATTAATAGACAATTTATAACAAATACCATAATCCCGCTCCCACCTCTCAACGAACAAAAGCGCATTGTCGCCAAGCTGGATCAAATCATGCCTCGAATTGCTGCGGTTAAAGAGCGGCTGGATAAAATCCCGGCTATCGTCAAACGCTTCCGCCAGTCCGTTCTCACCGCCGCAGTTACCGGAAAGTTGACAGAGAAATGGCGGGCAGAGCATCCGCCGTGATAGTCGCGCATAACCACCCGAATGGAGATCTGGTACCAAGCAACGAAGATATTGCTATAACCAAAAGACTCAAAGAATCAGCCACAGTATTAGGCATAAGCCTATTGGACCATATAATATTCAATAATAAAGGATACTATTCCTTTGTTGAAAACAATGAATTGTAAAGACTCAGATAAAAATCTTATTCAAGGAAGATAAAACCATGAAAATCATACAGCACATCGCGTTCAATTGTTCCAGGAGAAATGATTGACTGCTCCACGGTTGTAGAAGGACTGCGCGTATGCTTTTTCGATGATCCTGAAGGGAACAAGATCGAACTGATGCAGGGATACAAGGATCAGAAGTAAATATTCACTGAACGAACATAGTTCAGTGAATATTTACCGGTGAACCGGCAACGGTCAACGAAACCGGGTTTCGTCATTTTCCGCAATACTTGTCGATTTCCCCGAGGAATGCCGATGATAGCGCTTCCGATTCGGCGAGAGTCGGAGCTTCGGCGGTGATTCTTATGATCGGCTCTGTGTTCGAAGCCCTTATCAGCACCCATCTGTCCGGCCAGTCTATTCTGACTCCATCCACTGTGATCGGATTCATGTAACTGTACTTGTTCTTGATATGCCTCAGAATTTCGCGTGACTGTGCGGTGCCTGATGTCGTCGCCTTTTTTCTTGTGAAATAAAGCTCGGGAAGTTCGGAAATAAGACTGGAGATGCTCTTGCCGCTCGTCTCCATAAGTTCGAGGATAAGAGCCATGCCGCTGAAGCTGTCCCTGCAAGGATGAACCGCAGGCCAGATTATTCCGCCACTGCCCCCCTCCCCTCCGGCAACGGCATTTCTTGAAATCATTTCGGAAGTCACATTGATTTCGCCGATCTTGGAAAAGAAAAGATCGACTCCAGCTTTTTTTGCGATAAAATCTACCGCCTTCGTGGTGTCTAGGTTTACAACAACAGTCCCTTTTCTGCGGGCAAGGATATGCTGTATGGCGAGAGCAAGAGAATATTGTTCTCCGACACATTTTCCGGTGCTATCCATCACTGCGAGCCTGTCCGCGTCAGGATCCTGCGCAAATCCCACATCGCATTTGTTTTCCTGGACAAGCTTTGACAGTTCCCCAAGATTCTCCTTCGATGGTTCTGGACTCCTGTGGAATGTCCCATCGGTTTCGGTGAAAATTGAATTGACTTCGCATCCGAGTTCCTGTAAAAATTCCGGAGCAAATGGAGCCCCTGCCCCGTTGCAGCAGTCGAGCGCGACCTTGAAATGTTTCTTTCTTATGAGATCAACGTCTATGTTTTTAAATATTCTCTCCTTGTGAAGACTGAAGCCGCCGTTGAAAAAATGAATTTCCCTGTATTCGGATTCCGTGACATATCCTCTTTCCTGCTGGTTGTAGATGTCGAGTAGTTCCGAAGCTTCCGTATGATTCAAGAATATCCCGGATCTTCCGACAAATTTCAAGGCGTTCCATTCAATAGTGTTATGACTTGCGGAGATAATGATGCCTCCATTTGCTCTGGACGAATGGACGGCGATCTGCAGGGTTGGAGTGGGAACCACCCCGAGGATTTCCGGACGGCAGCCTGTGGAAAGCAGGCCTGCGATGACAGCATTCTCGAACATTGAGCCTGTCATTCTCGTGTCCCTTCCGAGCAGGACTCTGCCGCCTCCGACATATTCCCCGAAAGCGGCTGCGAAATTCGCAACAAGCCCGGGAGTGAGTGATTCCCCCACGATTCCCCTGACTCCGCTGACGCTTACTTTCAAGTTCACAGTTTTGCTCATGACACCACCAGCCTTTCCACCAAGGTGCTGACCTCGTTGGCCTTTTCTTCGGCGCCTTCCTTTGTCTTCCACTCGACGATCATTCTTATTATCGGCTCCGTCATAGCGGCCCTGAGATGTATCCATCCGTCCTTCCAGTCGAAGCGTAATCCGTCCTCTTCTGTGATGGCGGCATTGGAAAAATGGGATCGCATTTTCCGGATGAGAGTGTATGCGTGTGCGGAGGGGCAGTTGACTTTTTTCTTTATTATATGGTATCTCGGAAGTGACTCCATAAGGCCAGCGGAGGAGGTTTTTCTAGCAGCCATAGCTTCGAGGATGATAATCATCGCGGCATAGCTGTCAAATCCCGGAGGTGCGCCAACCACCGCCACGCTGCCACTGCCATCGCCTGCGAGTTTCGCATCAGTTTCCAGCATCTTGTCAATGACAAACGCCTGGCCGACCTTGGTCTTGATCATTTCTCCGCCGTGTCTGGCAACAACCTCGTCGGCAGTTCTTGTGGAACACCAGTTAGTGATCACCCGGCAGCCTTTGCCAAGCCTTGAAAGAAGGTGATCCGCGACAAGTGGGAATGTGTATTCCTCGGAAAGAGTTTCGGCATCATCGGTGACAATGGAAGTTCTGCTCATATCGCTGTTGAATACAAAGCCTGCATGCGCCTTCGTATATCTCATCATTGATCTTACCTGGACGGCACTTCTCGGGCGAGGTTCAGGATCGTGCGGAAGGACACCGGAAAAGGTGTCGTTTATCGAAAGCATTTCGACACCGAGCTTTTTCGCCATAAGTACTGCGGCGCGGGATCCGGAACCGTTGCAGAAGTCAGCAACAATCTTGAACTTGCCAGCCTTAACCGCTTTTCTGTCAACAAGTTCAATAAGGCTGTCAATATATTTTTCCTGGATATTTTCTGACAGATGTTCATATTTCCCGATCGAGTTCCAGGGGTTGAGGGTGTAGCGGCCGCCGTGATAGACATCGAGGAACTCCTGTGTGCTGGAACTGTTGAGATATGCACCCTTTTCATCGATGAGAACGATTGCGTTCCATTCCGCAGGATGGTGTCCCGCTCCGATCAGTACGCCACCGGCAGCTCCGCAATGCGGGACAAGGAACTGCAGCAGAGGCGCCGGGCATATTCCTGCATCGAGCACCTGGCATCCGCAGCTCATAAGTGCCGACACGGCAGAATGATGCAGCATTGGAGATGAGAATCGGCTGTCTCTTCCCACGACAATCTTCCCCCCTTCGAGGTAGGTTCCGAAGGCTGATGTGAATCCGATCGAAATCGCAGGGTCGAGTCCGGCTCCGATCCTGCCTCTCAAGCCTGCTGTTCCAATTCTTAAAAACTGCATGATGGATTGTCCTTAGATAATCTGAGCGAAATATAATACTCATTACAGATAAATCAATCTTACACGTCAACGGATTGAAGGACATATAAAACGGAGATGAATTTAAATTGAAATAGAGTTGAAATTTGACAAGTTCGTCCAGAAAAAATTAACATTCTCTTGAATCAGTTTCAAAACCGATTATTGTTGATTTTGAAATAAAATTTTGAGGAGTTATACATTGGCTAACAAGAAACCGAAAAAGGAACTTAAACGGAAAGCAATTGAAGAAACCCTTTGGGATTCTGCCAATAAACTCAGAGGCAGTGTAGAACCTGCCGAATACAGGCATGTGGTTTTAGGGTTGATATTCCTGAAATTCGCAAGTGACAAATTTGAAGAACACCGCAAAGCAATGTTAGCCAAAGGTCAAGATAAATATATCGAGATGCCCGATTTCTACGGTCAGGAATACACCAACACCACCTACAAACTGGCAAAGATGAACCTTGCCATTCGTGGTATTTCGGGCAATCCGGGCGAAAAAGCAGCCGATACCTTTAACGATGACCAGCACAAAGATCTCAAAGCCGATTTTATTATAGCAAATCCGCCGTTTAACCAGAAAGACTGGTGCGGAGAAAACGAACTATTGACCGATCCCCGCTGGCGTGGTTACGAAGTACCGCCCAAAAGCAATGCCAACTATGGCTGGATTCTCAATATCGACTTTGACGAAAAAATGAAAAGTCTGCAAGGGGAATTTTCCGAACTACTGAAAGCCGAAGCCGCTTCTAAAAAGGATTTACTAACCGTTTTCAAGGAATTAGGTTATGAAATCAAACTATAAACCGCCGTTTAGCATTAGCCCAAAGTCAATCAATCTGATTGCCGATATTTCGGCCCAAATTGAACGCTATGCCATTCGGATGGAGCAGGAGGATGGTCTGCTATTGCGCAAAATCAACCGGATAAAAACCATTCATGGCTCTTTGGCAATTGAAGGCAACACCCTGTCCGAAAGCTTGATTACCGACATTATCGAGGGTAAACCGGTGGTAGCGCCCTTGCGGGAAATCCAGGAAGTAAAAAACGCCATTAAAACTTACGATGCCTTTTCGTCTTTAAATCCTTTCAGAGTTGATGATTTATTGAAGGCCCACGGTTTAATGATGGAAGCTCTGGTAGATGATGCTGGTCATTTCCGCAGAAGCGGGGTTGGTGTTTTTTCCGGCTCCAAGGCAGTTCATGTTGCTCCGCCTGCCGCTAATGTTCCACATCTAATGAATGATTTGTTCGATTGGCTAAAAAAATCGGAGGATCATTTGCTGATTAAAAGTTGTGTTTTCCATTATGAGTTTGAATTCATACATCCATTTATAGATGGCAACGGGCGATTGGGCAGACTCTGGCAGTCGCTGATATTGAGTAAGCTGCACCCTATATTTGCCCATTTACCTGTTGAAAACATTGTTTTTCAAAATCAGCAGCAATATTACGACGCCATAAGCCAAAGCACAAAAGCAACGGATTGTTGCCCGTTTATTGAATTTATGCTTGAAGAGATTCTTACGACACTGAAAAAACGGCAAGGCAAACCGTTGAAGGCGGAAAGTAATGACACTGCAAATGACACTGCAAATGACACTGTAAAATTAATTAAGGCGAATCAGAGAATTACGATAGATGAGCTTGCGTTAAAATTAAACAAATCGCGCAGAACAATAACTCGGATTATCAAGAAGTTGCAGGAAGATGGTCTTGTTTCCAGAATGGGTTCCGATAAGACGGGACAATGGCAGGTAAAAGATGAGTAGAGAGAATTGTGAGCCAATTGGCGATTATATTCGAAAAGTAGAAGAAAGAAACACAGAAGACAAAAAAGATAACCTTCTTGGCGTTTCTGTCTCCAAGGTATTTATGAAGTCTATTGCAAATACTGTTGGTCCCGATTTTATAATATACAGGCTCGTTAAAAGAAACCAATTTACTTATATACCCGACACATCAAGACGCGGTGATAAAATGCAAGCTCTTGTTGAACGTTACAATGACCGGGACGAAAATGACATTTTGAGAAGTGAAGTATATGAGGAAATGGCGGAGCAACTGACCAGCCTGATATGCGAAGTTCACAAAGAGTTTTCTGCTGGTGACGCACTGGGAATTGACTTTGAAGAAAAAGCATTTTACGACATCCTGAAAGAACTCTGCATAAGACATGACTTTACCTATCCCGAAGATAAATTAATTGAATTGGCTAAAGCTGTAAAAGAAGTTGAAATATTTGAACAAGCAGAGAATTTCAAGAAAAATCAGAAATGAAAGCGGGAAGAACGGAAAAGGATTTCTTGAAAATTTGATGGGGGTAGCGTATCGTTATGGAAAGTTAACTAAACATTTACGATAGCAACTAAATGGAGGAATTGTAATGAAAACGTGGAACATGAAATGGTGCGTGACGCTTGCAGCTGCGATGGTAATTTGTTTCTGGCAGACCACGGCGTATGCGCAGATAACCGACAACAACTGGAGTGCGCTTGATCAGGGTTTTGACAACACGGTGAATGCCCTCGCGGCTAGCACAGACGGCACATTGTATGCTGGTGGCGTATTCGTCAACACCACCGGTGGGATTCTGTGTGATCGTGTCGCCAGTTGGAACGGATCTGTCTGGAGCAGTATCGGAGGAGGAATTACTGGCAGTGATCCAACCGCTGTAACCTCAATTGCGGTTGCTGCTGATGGTACATTGTACGTGGCTGGTATTTTTACAGCTGCCGGCGGAGTCCCGTGTAATAACATCGCACGCTGGGATGGGACAAGTTGGAGCGCCTTAAGTTCCGGAATCGACGGTCCCGTGTACTCGCTTGCGATTAATAATGCCTCCGGGATATTGTACGCAGGAGGAGCTTTCCTATCTGCCGGCGGAGTTCCGTGCGATAACATCGCAAGCTGGGATGGAACAAACTGGAGCCCTATGGGCACAGGAATTAACGGCGCAGTTTACACACTAGCTATTGATCCTGCCTCCGGTGTCTTGTATGCGGGAGGTGAATTTATTGCTGCCGGCGGAGTTCCGTGCGACAACGTTGCGTCTTGGAATGGAACTAACTGGACAGCACTCGGGCCGGGAACGAATGGCTCTATCTCTGCACTTAAAATTGATGCTTATAGTGAATTGTATGCAGGAGGCGCCTTTACAACTGCCGGCGGAGTGGAGTGCAATCATGTCGCCCGTTGGGATGGGACAACCTGGAATGCACTGGGAGTGGGAACAGATGGCCCTGTATACTCTCTTACTATTGATAATGCCTCCGGGAATCTTTTTGCGGGAGGCCTTTTCGCAACCGCCGGCGGAGTCACATGCAATAACATCGCACGCTGGGAGCTGACGGGTTGGACAGCATTGGGTTCCGGGACTGATTCCAATGTCTCAGCCCTCAAAATCATCGGCACAAATTTGTATGTAGGCGGGGTTTTCTCATTAGCCGGCGGGAAGTCGGGAACTCTCAGCATCGCAAGATGCTCCTTGTCCAATCCGGTGACATTGGGGAAGATTTTTCAGCTCTTCCCGACCAATATCACTGGTTACACTATTGCGAATTTCGCAACAAAACCTTCGGTGAAAGCCACTTATACCGTTCCATTCTCGGATCCGCCGAAAACTGGAAGCACCGGGATGAAGCTCATGAACAAGATCACAGGAGTGTCCCCAGCTCCCATCTATGCGGATTTCGAATGGACGAAAACTGTCAAGCTTGTTGACAGCAAAGAATGGCTTAAGACGGAAACTTGCGCACAGACATTAGCAAGGCTTTTCCCGCCGCGCGCAAAGATCACCTCGCTAAATTGCGAACTCGCCACGAAGATAACTTTCACAAATGTGGCAGGAGAAAAAGTCAAGCTCACGGCGGCATCAACAATCAGTGTTGAGCTCATGCCACCGGTCATATACGAGGTGATGTTTACCGATCCTCCCGGATTAGTCACCGCTGTTGCCGGCCCTAATACCAGGCTCGCAATATACGGAGCATATTTCGGCAAATCGGCTCCATCAGTGTGGCTGGAATATCTTGACGGGACCACTGTTAAAAAGCTCAAGTTGAAAGTGCAGAAACCATATGCCTTCGACGATTACAAGGGTGCGCATTTCAAGAGCTGCATGGACATTTACGATGGTGACAGTCAGATCAATGTGACAACTCCGGAATGGCCGAGCGGCTGGAATCATTCGGTTCCCCACAACATTGTAATAGACAACAAAGTTGCAAGGGCTACAACTGCTTTCAACACGATGCCGTAATGTCTGATTAATCTCGCTAAGCCTAGATAATCTCGGCGGAAGTCTTTCCGCACGAGATTATCTA
>CAIQLG010000280.1 GCA_903872565.1 uncultured Lentisphaerota bacterium
GGCGTTGTTTTTTTAAGGAAAGGTACATCCCTTTTTTCCACTTGCAAAAAAGAGCTGACACGCCAGAACTGGAATTAACAGATTGAATTTAAGGTAGTTACACAGAATACAGAATTAGGGCGGATCAGGAAGTCTGAACTGATTTGATGTGTTGCTCATTGAATGCCTCAATTGCACGTCTAACACTTTTGTGTTCAGGATATTTTTGCCTGAGAGATTGAAACGCCACATACTGTAAAGGAACTGAACTGGGAGCCGAGAGTCCAACAAGCTTTTCCAGCGCAGCCAGTTTCTTTTCATCGTCCCGCCCCTCAATATCTGCTTCCAAGGCATCCTCGGCCGGTGTTGCCATAACTGCACACGAGAATTGAACAACGGGTTTAAGATCATGTTCAGAAACGACTGCATCCTCAACTTGAGCGGCATTTTGCAGAGTAGATTAAGTCTTGCATGAATTCAAGAGAATTGCTGAAGCTAGGACAACAAATGCAAAAATGAAAGGGATCATTTTCCTCCCAGCAATTTATTCCGTTGTTTCTACTCTGTTGCCCAACAATATTTCGAATTTACATTTGTATCCTTAAGTTTTCAAACTAACAGAATAAAACGGAGTCCTAAATCGCCTTATATTTCTGATTATTCTCCAATTTTCTGCCAATTTTGCTCGACGAAGTTATTTTTTCTGGAGGACAATAATAATCATAATATTCTTATAACTAGGTAGTTATGTATATAATTTTTCCATATATGATGCAGTATCCCGGACAAATATAAAAAAATATCATTTTTTTTTATTTTCCAGCTTGCATAGCGTTGTGATACGGCTATTTTACAAACCGCTTGATGAAATAAGTGGAATTTTTCTTGAAATAAAATGACTGTCAACACTTGACTTTGAATAAGTCTGTGTTATAGTAACATTTAAAGAGATAAAAGAGCGGTTTTTTGACAGGCGAGCAGTGTGCCATCAGAGATGGTTATGTTGCTTGCTTTTTTAATGCCGCGAGTTCCTTGAAAATTGAATTGTGCGATGTGTTCAATAAACAGGTCTTCCGCCTTACATGGAAACATGTGGGGGGAATTTCTGAAGAGTTTTAGAAAATCAATTCTCTAATATAGAATTAATTTTTATTATGGAGAGTTTGATCCTGGCTCAGAACGAACGCTGGCGGCATGGATTAGGCATGCAAGTCGAACGGGATTTCAGATGTAGCAATATTTTTGAAGTTCAGTGGCGAAAGGGTGAGGAACACGTGAGTAACTTGCCCCTTAGTTGGGAACAACCCCGCGAAAGCGGGGCTAATACCGAATGTGGATAATTCTTCGCATGTTGAATTATCTAAAGATTTATCGCTAAGGGAGAGGCTCGCGTCCCATTAGCTAGTTGGTAGGGTAATGGCCTACCAAGGCATTGATGGGTAGCTGGTCTGAGAGGATGGTCAGCCACACTGGGACTGAGACACTGCCCAGACTCCTACGGGAGGCTGCAGTCGAGAATCTTCCGCAATGGGCGAAAGCCTGACGGAGCAATGCCGCGTGAGGGATGAAGGTCTTCGGATTGTAAACCTCTGTCACCGGGGATGAATAAATGACAGTACCCGGGGAGGAAGCCACGGCTAACTACGTGCCAGCAGCCGCGGTAATACGTAGGTGGCGAGCGTTGTTCGGATTTACTGGGCGTAAAGGGTCCGCAGGGGGCTTTTCAAGTCTGATGTGAAATACCGAAGCTTAACTTCGGAATTGCATTGGAAACTGCTAAGCTAGAGCATCGGATAGGAGAGTGGAATTCCAGGTGTAGCGGTGGAATGCGTAGATATCTGGAAGAACACCTAAGGCGAAGGCAGCTCTCTGGACGATTGCTGACCCTCAGGGACGAAAGTATGGGGAGCAAACAGGATTAGATACCCTGGTAGTCCATACAGTAAACTTTGTGAACTTGACGTGGGGTCCGCCCTGTGTCGTAGCTAACGCGATAAGTTCACCGCCTGGGGACTACGGCCGCAAGGCTAAAACTCAAAGGAATTGACGGGGGCCCGCACAAGCGGTGGAGCATGTGGCTTAATTCGATGCAACGCGAAGAACCTTACCTAGATTTGACATA
>CAIQLG010000281.1 GCA_903872565.1 uncultured Lentisphaerota bacterium
CATCATTCCCAATTCCTCTTTTCCTTCACCAACTCTTCACTTTCTCAGCACCAGCTAAACTCTACTCTCCATCATTCCAGAAAGCAAGAAAATCAAAACATTTCCCTTGAAAAACTAGAGGCCTAACCTTCATTGTGCTTGGCTGGTGGCTGCTGGTCTTTGGTTGTCTTAAGATTGGATTAGATTGTTCTTTTTCAGATATTCTCCCACTTCAGGGCTTGCTATTGTTTTTTGGGAGATGGTCTGGGGGGGGTGTTATCCTTGTCCTTTAGATAACGCTAACTCATCAGCCACCTCGCAGATGCGGGGTTGGATGAATGGTCATGGGGCTGCGGATCTACTTTCTGTCTTTCCAATATCTGGGTTTTCTATGCAGGTGCATTACCGCCATGATTCTTATTTCTTTCCCTGAGATGCGATAAAGAATTCCATAAGGGAAACGGTTGGTAAGACAACGTCGTGTTTTGAAATCGATAGACTCCCATGCTAAGGGAAATTGGCACACTCGATCAATCGTAGCATATACTTCTTCGGAGAAACAAAAACCAAGTCCGGCTTGGCAACTTTCATAATATTCTATCGCCGATATGAGTTCAACCGCGGCAAGTTCATGAAACCAGAACTTCATTTGCCAAACCTTTTCCTTATTTTCCTGAAAACTTCTTCGCCAGGAATTAGTTTTGCCTTGCCGGATTCAATGTCTTTGCTCCTTCTTTCAACTTCTTCTGCCCATAACTTGTCAATTTCCAGTTGTGTTGGCAGGTTCGCACTATGAAGAAGTTTATCTATAAGAACCATGCGATCGTCAGTTGGTAAGTCGAGTGCCTGTTCATAAATCTTATTAGTCATAGCTAAAGATGTCATTGGATACCTCCATTTTCCATATGATACCACAGATAATTTCAATTTCAATTATTGCTGCAGAAGGTAAAGCAAGACTTCAACAGCATTTCCCTTGAAAAACCAGAGACTGAACCTTCATTGCCCCCAGATAGTTTTATGGAGTGGGATGTCCAGATGGATTTTGAGAATCGTCTGTTCTCAAGCATCTGGCAACAAAAGGGGAATTTGATTTTAGCGTACAGTCTTCTTTGTCCTCAATGTCCTCTTTGTCTTCGTTCGCCGTTTTTAAGAGAGGACATAGAAGACAATGAGGACGGCAAATGGAGGACAAAGAGGACAGTCGGCGCAGATACCGGATTTCGGAAACTATAAAACTTAATGAACAAGAAATCTCGAACATTCGACTCATTGCGGCAAAATTGTGACCGGATCGCATCTTTTGCGTATTTGACGTGTTTCGCGGGAAATAATTTTAATCTTGAAAATCCTGTTATCCTGTCAAATTCATCGGGGAATTTCATGGCGGTATTTTCTGTCTTCAGCACTTCGAGTGAAGGATTTGGACCAACATAATTCTAGATTGTTGTATAGGTTTAAATATTCAAATAGAATAGGTTATAGTTTAAAAAATCAGCAGTTCCACTTCGTATATTTTCACCATTTGTCAAAGCTTTTCAGAACCGTTTCAGTCTTTCCATTTTCTTATTATTATTTCCAGCAGGCAGGGCAACAGGCACTATAACTGTGCTAAAACATTAACTTACAACATTAAAACAGGAGAAAATTTATGCCAAAAACACAAATCAAAATTAAGCTTGTCGGAACTGACGGTAACTGCTTTGCGATTCTGGCAAAAGTAATCAGAGCCCTAAAAAAAGCTGGTTATGAGGATTTAGCCCGTCAATATGAACAGGAAGCAACAGCCGGAGATTATGACCATCTTTTGCGGGTAACGATGGAGTATGTGGATGTAGAATAGAAAATATTAGTTTTTCCACCCTAAAGAGCCTGGCTTGGATTTAAAGAATCTGGGCTGGGCTTTTTCATCTTTAAATCAACAACGGAGAATAATAAAAATGGTTATGAAAAACACAAACTATCCGCTCGGAGTGGATATGCTGGTCATTCAAGCGTCAAGGGAATATGTCGAATCTGGCAACATCGCCCCAGTTTTAAAAATCCTAAACAGCTTGATCGAACCTCAAAACATCAAGAAATTTGCTGACAGAATGATGTTTTGTATCGAGGGATATGACACAGACCCAAGAGAGCTTGCGGAAATAGATGAAGTCCGGCAATGGATGAAAAAACTTGATACCGAATGGCCTTACTGGTTCTACTTCTGTAGTCCGTACTGCCTGAGTTTAAAGTTTCTGGCATTTGTCCTGTCAGATGTCCAAAATGATTCAAGAGGACAAATATTCATCGAGAGTTCAGACCTTGCCAAATTCATGCTGAAACATTTCGCATACATGAACATCATGGTAGAAAATGGCTGGATTTCAGAGGAGGAGAATATCCGTGTCAGTCAGAAGATAGAGACGTATTTCAAGGAAAATACCCACCCCATAATATTTAATCAATAACGCATAAGGAGGTTTAGACGGAAAGAAAATTAATTGCAAGAGAACTGGTAAAAATCGCAAAGAATTTAATCAACGAAACTAAGGAGATTACAATGGCTACCGCAACAGAAAAAGCAACCGCAACTGAAAAAGTCAAGAAGTCGAAGGAACTGACAGAAAAACAGATTGAAAACAGGCGGCACCAGACCGTTACAGTGCTTCGCTATGGGACTTTGAAAGACCCGGATTTCTGGAAGCAGGATTATGTTCCCGTGGATTTGTTTTTCGAGACCCTTCCGGCTATGGAGGAAATCAAGAAGACCCTTCGGGAGAAAAAAGTAGAGGTGAAAATCGCAGAATTGAAGGCACTGGGATTGGAAATTCCTGGCAACTTTAAGATGAAATTCAATGACTGATTCTGTCGGATGACGCTAATTCCCGGCTGGAGATAGCATCAAAAGTCGGGAGTTTTCTTCAATATGAAAAATTCGATGAGCCCAGATTGTTCGCCTATATTCCCATATATTTAGAAGACCCAATTAGGAATTTTGTTTTTGTCGTAGAAATCCCAGCCATTATTTGTGCGAATAACCCCTATATATCTTCCTACTCCACGCATAGGACTATATATATGACCAATATTGATAATAACACGGTTGTCATCAAGAACATGGAGTGATAATAATCCTTCCCCATGAGTGTCAAATTCATGGATAGATTTCAACAAATCAAGAATTGCAGCGATGTCTTTTTCTTTTAGTCCGTTAATCGGATATTCTGGTTCCATCGTTTTAAAAATAGACGCATCGTTTTTAATGATCAATGGAAGTTTTTCTAATCGGTAATTAGTATATTTTTGATAGGCATTTAATGCCATTGAAATCAAGAGGCATACTGAAAGAAATACCTCAGCCTTATAATATTTCATGTTGTGTCGATCCTCTATTACATTTAATAGACCCAATACATAGGCTTGTCTCTTTCATAGAATTCCCAACCCTTATTTGTGCAAAAAAATCTTATATATTCTCCTCCCCCACGCATAATGCCGTTTATATGCCCCCTTCCGATATTTACATGGTTGTCATCAAAAGTGTCTATTGATAATATCCCTTCCCAAAGAATAGATTCATCCACTGGTATGGATTTCAATAATTCAAGAATTGCAGTGATGTCTTTATCTTTTAGACCATTCATTGGATATTCCATTTTCATATTTCTGAAATTCCCCATGTCCTGAATCAATGGAAGTTTATCTAAATGGTCAAAAGTATGTTTTTGATAAATATTTAATGTCAATGAACCCAACATGCATACTGAAAGAAATGCTATAGCGATACGATGCTTCATGTTATCTCCAATTGTTTAATCCCATTTGTGATTTCAATATGAAAAATTCGATGAGCCTAAGTAATTCTTCGACGCTGTCCAGTTCGCTCCAACAAATTCCTCAACATGCCCGTCAACAAAAAGAACATTGCCATATTTTGAATGGTTAGTATCCCTGTCCCTTGCAAGCCCACTATCAACTGAAGTAGCTTCATTCAAAGCACAGGCATACATATAAGAAACTTGTGATGTCCTCAAATCACTGCCATCGGGTATTTTATCTTTTGTTGAACGGCATGTGTACATATAACAATTTTCGAGATACCCGCCGGAACGCAACATCTCGAAACCAGCTCTGCCAGGTCTATATGGGAATTCCTCTTTATTTTCCTGAGCATACATTCTTATTGCTAGTCCCAGTTGTATTAAATTGCTAGTACAACCAATTCTTCCCGATATTTCTCTTTTTTGTTTCAACAGTAGATACGATGCAAGTACTGCGAGTATCGCAAGCACAAAAATAACAACGATCAATTCAAGCAATGTGAATTTTGGTTTTTTAATTCCGGTCATAATCTGTAGCCACGAGTTATTTATCCCATATAATCTATCCCAGAAGGAACCCACCCAATGAACAAAAAATACTTTAAATCATCCTGCAAAAAATGCAACTGGAATCTGACTGTCCGGCAATCTGTAGATGAATTCTGCATCCGCCCCAGTGGTCTATCCCGATTTCTTGCCAACAAAATCCCTAAAGCATGCCCTAAATGTGGGTCGGAACTGAAAACCAATGAAACAACCTTTCTGGACTATGCCAGCCCTGTCCAATGGGTCAAACGAATATTTAATGGTAAGTGTCAACTCCTTGAACTTTTTAAAAACCGGTAAAAATAGGATTTCCCACTGCCGATATATATTATTCCAACCTTAACCCCATACCCTTTAAAATCGCCGTTAAAATTCAAAATATCGGTTACTACGCTGGTTCTCATGGTGGCAATTTTCTCAGCATGGAACGAATAGGTATAGCGATTTATGTTCCATGTATTAATGGTACATTCAGGAACATATATGTCCACTTCCCCCTTCAAACAGAATCCACTACTATGTTACCTTCATTCGTATGAAAATAATTGCTCTCATATAGCTATGTTAATTTTTCACCATAAAGGATGCACTTTTGAGAGCCCGACCGGCAGATACGTTCTTTCAGTCCAACATTTCCCCACATAGTTTTCATAGGCCAAGGCGGTCTTTGAAATTCAAATTATAAAAATTCAACAGGAGATTCACAATGGCTATCTACGGATACGCTAGGGTTAGCACAGCGTTGCAGGACTTGGACAACCAGAAATTTGAAATTTTAAAGTATGCCGATTTAAAAAAGTTTCAGATTTCAGAATGGTGTTCAGAAACTATTTCAGGTACAAAATCCTATAAACACAGGGAGCTTGGAACTCTCATTGAAAAGATGAAAGAGGGCGATGTCCTCATAATTTCCGAAATTTCCAGACTGGGAAGATCCCTTATGGAAGTTATGGAGTGCCTGAATCACATGATGAAGAAAAACTGCAAGGTCATTTCCCTTAAAGAAGGCTTCGAATTGGGCGACAACATTCCGGCAAAGATTATGGCGTTTTGCTTCGGTTTGAGTGCGGAGATTGAGAGGTCTATGATTGCAGCTCGAACGAAAGAGGCATTAGCCCGTTTAAAAGCTGAAGGTAAAGTTTTAGGTCGCCCTGTGGGAAGTTATGGCAAGTCCAAGTTGGATGAGAAAAAGGATATGATTTTGGAACTGTTGGAAAAAAAAGTTTCACGGGCATCAATCTGCAAAATAGTGGAATGTTCCGACGGGACTTTGGGGTCTTGGCTTATGACAAGAAAAATCAAAGTTCAGAAAAAATAAAAACAAAACCGTATAAGGAGAAAAAACAATGTATGACGATAAATATATTTTCAAGAGAGCCTTCATTTTGGAAATCCTGAACCTTCACCCAGTGATTGTTTACGGCATGGTGGCGATTGACTTGCTTTTATTCGCTGCTGAGTTGTTCACTTTTGGATTGTCATTCTTCCTCACGATAATAATTTCATTTTTATTTGGCATATTCACGATATATGTCCAGATGATGGCATGTGGGGATGAATTTCCAATCGCATTGTCCAAGGGGATAATTTCCGCCATTATAATTCTGGTGCCGACGAATCTGCTTACGTTGATGTTCATATCACTATATTGCAGTAAAAAACGAAAGATGGAACAGGAAAAATCAACTGACGACAACTCAGATGATGAGCTTTGAAAATTCAGTTCTAAAAAATATCTCAGGGATTCCCGAGAGGGAGCCTGGGATTTTTTCTTGCAGACTTGTTTGTTATCAACTGACAGCCGAGTTTTGAGTTCATTCCTGTTTTGAAAACCGCCTTGCAGTTCGTTTTTTGCACATCGGAAAGAGTGTCTGCAAACAGCAAAGGCGCAACTTAGGTTTTGGAGAAAGACCCTTTTTGAAAATATCAGAAATGGGAACCTCGGAGTTTTCGAAAGAGGGATAAAATTATTTTGCCGAGTTGATTTAGAACAACCGACAGCCAGATTTTGAATAAAAATCCTGTCCTGAAAATCTCCATGTATTTTATCCCCCGAAGATTGAATGGGTCTTTAATTGGTGAATACAATTAACTATATCATGTTTAATATAAACTACTTATGATATTTATAAAATTTAGGGCTTGACATTTAATTTTCTTATGGTATAATATTGTCTAATCCCAGAATAGGGATCGAAAAAAGTAAAAAACAAACAAAAGGAGGAAATCTGAAAAAAGGAGTCAAGTCTTTTCGGGAATCATCATGAGTAATTTTGTTAACAAGTATTTTAATTTAGATGTGAAGGTCTTTCTCTGGAGTTCAGAGGGAGCCAATAATAATTGTAATGGTATATATAGTAAGTTTGTAAAAATTGAAAAAAGACTAGAAATCATGAAAAATTATTATTGTGCAACCCTAGGAATGAAGGATAGAAGGACATGGAAAAAGACTACTACCTAAAAGCCGATTTCTTCTCTACAGCCTCTTATCCCACTCCCCCAGAGATAACAGCTTTACCGTTGCACCCTTTCCATTTCGGAACTGCCCATAACCGTTCCATCATATTTTCGTCCAGATTTAACCTGTCGGAATCCTTTCGGCACACATTCTCGAATTTTCATCAAACCGTCCTGGCTGTGGAAACATGGCTGGGAATATTTCTTTTCACAAAAACAAACAAAACAGGAGGTTCAAATGTAACAGAAAACCAATCGTCATGTAAGAGAAAAAAAGTAGTTAAGGAAAATATTAGAAATTTATAAGTTTAAGGAAAAGTTACAATGAAAAATAGATATGTAAATTACGTAAATAATAAAATAAATATTTATCAAAAACATTTAACAAAAGGAGTTAAATATGAACTCGATTATAAATACAGAAAAAGAAAATATGGATTGTATGACAGTTGATGCAGAAGCAACAGAAATTAAGGAAATTGAAGGAGAAAAAGAAACAAAAATATATAGGATTGACGACAATAATGTTATGGCCAGTGAGGATACGGTAATTCAAACTACTGTATCATCATCCGGCGACCAGCCAGAGCCCCCCACAAATAATATCTCACCAAAAAAACAAACTATCAAGAAGTTGGATCCCACTCGGGAGATATCACCCAACTTCGAAAATGAATTGAAATGGATTGATTTGCTGACAGAAAAAATCAGCGGAGAAAAGAAAGATTTGGAAGCTTTGCCGAAGAAATTTAATGACCGGCTAAAAACAATCTTTCAGAGGTTCATTTTTGTCAACAAGCACAATAAGAAGGATGTCTGTATCTTTGCTTTAAGATTCGGACAACTCCTGAATTTCATCGAGACCAAGTTTGAAAAGAAGCACAAGTTCACTGAATGGAGAGCAAAAGTGTTTTCCAGTTTCAGTGAAAGATATGTGCAGAAATGGCAGCAGGCGGCTAAAATCGGAAAGGTGGTTGAACATTTCTCCGAATTTGGACTTGATACCGCCATAGAGCTTGACTATCTGGTCAAGCGAAAAAAAGAAGAATTTCCAGATGTGACAGATTCGGAAATCATAGATACACTCCAGAGTTTCATTAATCTCGGTGGACATAGCACCGAACGAAACTGGTTTCGTACTAGTATGGATGGAGGAGTTACAGAATTCAGATTCAAAATTGCGATTAAGGAAAAAAATGTTTCGGGTATGGAAAAGTTGATTGTTGAAATAAGACCTCTTGTTCTTGAGATGGTCAAAATTACAGGTGGGGCGTTGGAGAAATCCGATGTCCAGCAAATAGTTTCAAGTTTTAAAAATATGAAATCCGACGAGGAGAGAATGGAGTTCATGCGGAACTATACCATGGACAAAGGTACCCTCGCTTCCGAGGATAAAAAAAATAAAGAAGAAGTTAAACCCAATAAAAAAGGCTTTCATGAAGCGGTTGTCCTGTTTATCAGCAGGGCAAAATCGCAAGACATAAACAGCCTTGACATCAGTATCGATGAAGTAAAAATGGTACACGCAATAATTGAAGAAATTATCAAAGCAAAAAACATAGATATAACAATCACAACAAAGGAGATATAAAATGAAAATTACACTATTTAACGCATGTGTATCGGCAGGATTGATAGAAGAATATTACAAGGCCATTGGCAGTAATGCGCCAGTGCCGAATGTTCTAACCTCATATTTTTATGCGGATGGAAATATAAGCAGGTTGCTTGAGATGCAGAAAAATGGAAAGATAGGCCAATTTTATTTAGACAGTGGGGCTTTTAGCTTCAAAAACGGTGAACTTGTCAAAAATGACTTTGAGGCCGAAAGATTTCTTGATGGCTACATCGGATATCTTAAACTATTCGGTCATAAGTTCGATGCACATTTCACTCTGGACAACAATTTCAAAGATCCAGAGCATAATCTCAACTATTTTCTGAGGATCAATAGTTCTCTGGTAAATAGCGAGAAAAAAACGGTTCCGGTTCTTCATGCAGAGGGTAAAGCCATGCTTGAGGAGTTCAAGCTGTATGCAGATATGGGTTGCAAGCATGTGGCAATCGGTTCAAATGTCAAGATAAAAGAAAGAAAGTACTGGGAAGAATTTCAAAAAATCAGAGCGAAGAAAGGAATCAAAATCCATCTCTTCGGAGTGATCCATGAAAAGGATCTCTCAGTTCTGAAGATGATCATGCCGGACAGTTGTGATTCCGGCAAGATTTTCCAGGTCACAAAGTTTGGTTTTCTCCTGTATCTGAAAGAGAATCCCAAAACCCATACAAAATCTTTTGACCGGATTTATATTGGAGGGAAAGAAACTCCTCCAGAAAAATCATTGACTTTTTCACAATATATCGCAAAACAAGAAAATGAGGATTTCAAACAGTACCTTGAATCCATCAATGTTGATCATGGTAAAATGTTGGACAATTCAACTCTTACCCATGTGATCAACCTTCATCAGGTGTGTCTCTATGAGGCCTATCTGAACGAAGCAATTTTTAATTCCGATAAGAAGGAATAACATCTAAGTCAAAAAGGGGGCATGGACATCAAACTTGCCCTCTTTTATTTTTTCAAAAACCGCCTTGCAGTTCGTTTTTCAAATCCAATCTGAACTCAAAACCTACTATTACCGGCAACCATCTGAAACAACCGTTCATCAACCTTCCCAGAAGATTATCTTCCGTGATGAATAAAAGATATACCAGTCAAATAAAAGCCAGTTAAAACCGTTTAAAATTCAAAATACCATCCTATTGGAATTTCCGTCAACTATATGAACACAAACTCATTCTTCCACAACAATAACAAGATGGAACAGAACGGAACAGGATGGAAAATGGAAGGTAGATAATCCAATCGGTCAAATTCAGTCAGAAGTAGTATTGGAATGTAATAATATTATTATTATACAAGTCAATACTAAGTATTAGTTTGAAGAAGTTTAAGTTGTGTCCACATAGATGACGGAATCAAAAATTAGATATATAGCGTAAAATCAGACAGATCATTTCTTATACTATCTGCCAATGTACTGGATGGAATTATGCCATTATCAAGTATGGTTTTAATTTCGGCCTGGGATTTGCCAGCTTTTATAAGTTGAACAATATCGCTGTCATCATATAAAATAACAGCACCTTTCAAATCATCAGAAATAAATGAGATGACTTCCATTGACGACATGAGAAATACTACTTCGTAAGGGCTGTTGGAATCAGTTCTGATCTTACCCCTCATTATTGCTTGGTAGAGGTCATAGGCTGAACATCTTATATATGCCTTGTTTATTTCCAAATCATCAAATCCGCCATTCTTTTTCAAACACGGACATTCAAATGTCTTTCCCTGTCTCCAAATCCTATCCGATGGTATTTCAGACTTTGAAGCCAATGCAGCTTTCAGGACATAATATTCCACATTATTGAAAAGGGACATGGCTATTATGTTTATGTCACAATCCTTGCCATCGTTGGAGCCGACATGCATTCCTCTTGACATTTCAACCATATCCCCAATGCCAGCCATGCATGACTTCAGTAAGTCAAGATTTTCCTTCAACTTCCCATCTGGTAGCTTGTTTTTCATGAAAAGGATTTTCGGGTTTAACTTTCCAGCAGTGATTTGACTTATCTTATTTTGCAGTTTTAAAAGCACTTCGTCTTTCATCAGACTTTGCTTTGAAGGATTATTTCTCAAGACATGTATTCTCGTATTGGGATAATTCATGGAAATGCTTGAATCATGATAAATATTGAAACCTTTCCATTCGACATCTGAGAGCATGGCCGACCCGTCAAGAATTATATGCTGAACTGGAACATCAATGGAAATATTGCCTTTTGAAAAGCAGTATTTATATCCCGTGTTGCCATTCTTGATTTTTAAGGAACATATCCTTGTATTGTCCGAGAAATAGTTGAGAAATTCAATGCCGGTATCAAGTTGGCTGTCATCTATCTTCTCATCCTGATATTTCTGATTTAAATAGGTGAACATGGCACTCTTGTTTGACATAAACCTTTTGGTAATGGTGAAGGGAACATCATTGCAACTACCGTTTGCAAGCATATTATCGATATCGGAGAAGAATTTCCTGATTATGTCACGGTAGCAAGGACTGTCGCCAAATAGATATTCAAGAGATTTTCTTGTTTTTTCATTCAGCTCATAGTTCTCGAACTCGGAAGGAGCCTCATCAATTATGATAAGGGAAAAGTTGCTTAATTTGCCGGAGATTCTTGCATAACGGTAATGGGCATGTGTCGTAACAAGAATATCATAGTCAGGACAGTCATATTTGTCATGGGAAAGCCTCTTGTTGCTTGCAGTGCATCTGGTCGGACATTTCACGCATGGATTGTCCTTCATGTGTTTTAGGTCGATATATTTGATACCCAAATTGCAATGTTGCTCATTTAAACCATGCCATGGAATAACTTTCGCCCCGAGAATGTCCAGCGTACTGCTTATGCCAATTACATCATCAACCTTTTTTGTCACAATCATGATTCTGTAATCTGAACTGGCCTTTGCAGATGCGAGAATATTGGCACTTGTTGTTTTTCCAACTCCGCAGGGTAAAGCCATAATTGCGTTGTTTTTCCTGTCTGTTATCCATTCAAGCACCTTCAGTGTCTTTTCCGTGTTGTCTGTGGTCTTGTGAACCTTTTCATTGAATTCCCTGAATTTGGATTCAACTTCATACGACATTGTGAAATTCGACGAATCCAACGGGATTACATCATTTTTTGGTTCTGGCATCATTTTTGATACTCCTTTTTTTATATTTCTTATATCTTGTCTTAAATGATCTTCATTCCGGTAATGGCCATACAGGCAGGTTTTTTTTATTTCTCTGATGATTTGCTGTTCATTCATTTTGGCAATCACCAGTTCCAGTATCATGTAAAAAGCATATGAGGAACGGTCTATTCCTCCATGCTTTATTTTTTGCCTGGATGTGGAATTTGATTTGCTTTCTTTCAATGCAACCTTGGAGAAATCAACTCCTTTTTCTTTCAGGATATTTCCAAGTTCATCAAGGGTATAGGAGCAGGCAGGATTATATTTTATTATTCTTACCTGTCGTGGTTTGCATCTTATCTTGTTGTTATAGGACAATGGCGTTCTGAATGTATGATCTACCGTATGGCAACTGTCACCCATGCCAAGTCTTGTCAGACCCCGTGATACATTTTCAATTATCTCGATATTTCCCTGAACTGGAATTCTGCTGGTAAGTAGGTAGATTACTTGAAATCCACCTCCAGTATGAAGAATCATTGTGCAATCTGGAAGGTTCTGTTCTATATGTCGTAAAGCTTCACTTTCAGTTTCAAACGTGACCTTCTTATGTCCATCGGAGCCAAAATCTATGTCTATGACAAGGCAGGTAATTTCAACACAATCTTGTTTCCTATATCTGTCGGAACCGTCATGAGTGCAATGCCCTATGTAATAGTCTGTAGCGCATAACCCTTTGTCAATTAAATTTTGTTTTATGAATTTGTCTGAAAGTTCAGGAACTAATTTTGCCAGCAAGTCACGGATTAGGATTGATTCATTATCTACATAGGGGTTGTCCCAGTCATAGTCTGTATATTTAAGCGAAAACAGGCGAATCCTATCATCCAGTTTAAATCCGTATGCTTCAGTCAGAATTTTACCGAGATGGTTAAGATTGCTTAATTCTTTAAGTCCATCCTCAGACAGATTGTTTTTGGTGAGAGAAAGCATTTGCATGTTATGATTCCTTATGTGATTTAAATAGTTTCATATATTCGTTTTATATTTATTCCCTTTTCCCAAGTTCCGGAACTGACTGGTAATCGGGTAGATTATATCTGGAGATATCTGTATTTCGTTTTTATTTATTCTGTGCCGGAAAGAATGAGAACTGTGAGGGGAATATTGAAATAAAAGGGATAGGCAAAAAGGTTCTGTTTGAGGCTAAATCGGCGAACTGCAAGGCGGTTTTTGATTTATTCGAGGGTGGCCGGAATGGTATCTATATTGGATAAAATCAGAAAAATTTAGACGTAGAATTATCTGTATGCAGTCATAAAGGATTCAGTCGTAATTTCTCAATATCGGTTCAGCCGTAACTTTCCAATATAATGCATCGGCAGAGCTATTTTGTTTCTGAAACCCAAGTGCCTTTCAGTCGTAATAGGACTTGAAGTTACGACTAGACATAAGTTACGACTGAGGCGGAAAATACAATATTTCAATGCAACCTATGCTTTTTCTTAGTCTTACACTGCAAGAATTCTATTTTGACTTGAATCAATCAGAAAAAAACGGGAAGCGGTGTTGTTCCTCTGGATTACTTGAAATTTGAATAGACAGGCAGTCAGGGATGGTTTTGTTGCCGTAGTGGTATATTGGATGGTGGTGCTGGAATAACTGAAAATCAGGTAAGATAATGGGACAAACCAGATAAGTTACTGGCATTGTTTTCAGAGGAGAGAACCACCAAGCTCCATGCCGAACTCAAGGCTGATCCCAAAATAAAATGGAAGGACGAATTGAAGAAAATTTTGGAGTTGCCGTCGAATCAGTGGGCAGGAATGGATGAGTGAAAGAATTATTTTCTGGAGACTTCGCACAAGATAATTTGAGTTTCGGATGAATGATTTACGATACGCCCGTCTCCACACATCATTCTCCGCTTTGTTTAGAAGATTTAGGAGGAGGTGCATTATTATTTTTTGAGTTTAATCTATCAAGAACCTTTCGAGCTTCCCAATCTCCCTGCTTAGCAGCCTTGGTATACCACTCAGCGGCTATCTTCTCATCTTTCGGTACTCCTTTGCCTCTTTGGTAGCAGACTCCAAGGGTGTATTGAGCATCCATATCTCCCTGCTCTGCGGCTTTAGTGTACCATTCCACAGCCTTCTTCAAGTCCTTCGGGACAGCATGGCCGTTTTCATAGCAGACTGCAAGATGGTATTGACAATCAGGTGTTCCCTGCTCGGCAGCCTTTAGGTACAACTCTAGAGCTTTTTTATTGTCCTGAGGCACACCATCGCCATATTCATATTTTTGCCCAAGCATAATTTGAGCCTTGGAATTTCCCTGTTCTACAGCCTTTGTCAACCATTCATTTGCCTTCTTCTCATCTTTCGGCACTTCTATCCCTTGGATGTAATATCGTACGAGGCTGTATTGAGCCTCAGGGTTCCCCTTTTCTGCTGCCTTTTGGAACCATTCGAACGCTTTTTTGGCATCATACTGAAAAACTGCCCCAAATTCATAAAGTAATCCTAGTAAGACCATAGCTTTTGTATCGCCATTTTCCGCAGAAGTTTTCCATATATCTGATTGAAGCTGTCCTCGATAAAGCAAATACACCTTGTGACGGTCGAGTTTTGAAATCTGAATTGCAAAGTATGCATTGTAATCTTTTTCTACTACTGTTTTTGCATCATCTGAATTTCCTTTTTCGGCAGATTGCTGTAAATCTTCAATATCCCCAGCTATTGCCGTGACAGAGATGAAGAAAGTTGCAAATATAAATATTGTGACAGAGCCGGTTAATAAAATTCTTCTTGGCAATTTCATTTTGTCTTATCCTCAGTCGTTGATGTGGGTGATGCTGGCGTTTCTTTTGGTGTTGATTGAATGGAAGTTGCATCGGACTTAGCATCGTTGATTTTCCATTTAGGTTTAACAGCTTCATCATCCAATTTGTTGACCAAATTTATCATGTCTTCTTTATATTTCAGAATTTGTGCAGAATCACATGTTTTGCCTTTTATAAAATATTGAACCCCTTTTTCAAGGCTGTTGTCAGCATCATTAGTTAAACCTTTTTTCTTTTGAATCAGATATAGCCTCGTGTACGATAAGCTTATTATACTATCATATTTGAAACCATTAATCAAATTGTGGCTTTTGTAATATTCTGTTAATGAAATGACCCCACGAATCCCTTTTTCTGCTTGATCTATATCACTACCTTGGTATAGGCTTAAAAATTCGATAGATTTATCATGGTACTGTTTAAAATTTTTCTTTGCTTCATTCTTGCAGGAAATTAATAAGAGGGAGAAGAAAAATAATAAGAAATATTTCATCAATGTGCGTCCTATAGAATTATTAGACCCTTTTTCGCCTTGAGCCTGTTGGCACTTACTCTTCAATTTTCCCCAAGATAGCATCATAAACAATATAGTCACCGGACATGTAGGATTCACGATTTTGGTCAAATCGTTCAACCAGGTTCAATATTTCCTGCGGAGCTGGCATTATGAATTCCCGTTATATTTCAGGTGAGGAAAATAATCCTTGGTCAGTTGTTTTTCAAGGCTGGTTCAGATTTTGTGCTTGTGGCTGGGGCGGCTGGCTTCGCACAAGACAATTTGAGTTCTGGATGAGTTTTCCGGTAGTTTTCAATGATTATTTCTGCTACGACAGCTTCGAATTTGACGATGAAAATGTTTTGGTGGATGAAGGATTTACGATAACGGGATTTAACAACGGATACGGCTTCCCTTACTTGCCTCGGGATCAGGGGAAGCGTATGTCTGGATCATCTGGATCGTATGGTGGTGGAGATACATACTTACCGCCAGGAGATGATTCTCGCAAATGTTTTAATATAATTACTGGGGTATCTCCTTGACTAAAGTACCCCCTACGGCTTGTGTTTTTCATGCTTGTTACGCAGGCCTTTTGAGATGGAACGGTACGTTGCCGGTGGGGTTCGCACAGAGTTCTCG
>CAIQLG010000282.1 GCA_903872565.1 uncultured Lentisphaerota bacterium
AAATTATTCCGCTTCCTGACGGCGCGGAGATGATAAGCGAGGTGTCGAAACGGCAACGTTATGCACTAAACCTTCTTGGAATTCCTGCAGAAATTTTTCTTTCCAAAAAACCTAGCGGCAAAAAAAAATCAATTTAGGTTCTTGACTGACGATTTTACTTTTTTCATCCTGATTCTCCTTTGATTATTATTGAGTCATTTTCCTAATATTATCCATCCTCTTAGTGTTTCCGCCATGGTGGATTCGAAAAAACAATTCCTACCCAATCAAGGCAGCGGGTCGAGGGATTTTTTGTCCTTGTCGAGAATGAACTGGTCAAATCCATAGTTGCAGTTCTTGAAGTCGTTTATCTCGCCGTTTTTCTCAGTTTTATCATCAACAAGCTTCATCTCGCCCACAATACCGTCCGGCAGCTTGGTGTCAGGATCTATGAGCTTGCATTCCAGTACCGCGACCATCTGACTCTTCTTCGTGGATTCCGATTCGCTGGAAAGTGCATAGCCTATGATTGGAATATCCCCGAGCCAGGGAACCTTGCTGACGCTTCTGACAATGGTTTTCTTGTCGATTCCGCCGATCACGAATTTCTGTCCTTCATTGCTCAGCATCACCTGCGTGTCAACCGTGCTCAAATCAAGCCTGGGGCTTCCGTCGCCGGCAAATCCGATCAGGCTAGAATTGTTCATCGTTATGTTGAGCATCGTGGCACATGCGTTCACAATCGGGGTTATGTGCATATCAAATCCATATTCCTGCCCTGCTGTCTCGGTACTGTATCCTTTCATCACCATCATCTGCTTGTCCATCCTCCAGCTGTCGAGCGGTGTCCAGCTGTATGTGTCATCGTATATCGGTGCTCCGGTGAGGGGGTTGACACCTACTACTACCCTGGCAAGTGTACACTGTGCGACGGCAAGATTGTAGCAGACCACTTTGGTGGAATATGATTCGCGTCCGTCCTTGTAGATCGTACCGTTACCGCTGACGATCTTCATCTCGTATGTTGTGACGCTGTTCTGGTACTTGAGCCGGGTGAAAGTCATGCTGCCAGTAAAGTCGCTCACATATATCGGCTTTCCGGTCTTGTCTGTCGCGGAGATCTGGTAGTCGCCCAGATTCCCCACGGCGGCACCTGTGCCATTCTCCCTGAAGTTCTGGTTCTCCAAGGTGAAATAGTCTGACTTTACTTCCATGTCCGGGATCTTGTTGCTGTTGTCGAATCGAGGAACAGATGTCAGGGAACTAACAACTCCCGGCGTGTTGTTCATTATGGACATCTCGCCGGAAGTGATCACCTTCGCCTTGCTTTTGGCCACAAGAAAATCCAGATATCTCGTGTTCCACCTTGGACTGAACTTGACGAACTGCGTATTGTTCCAGCCAGTTCCGTCAACCACTCCGTCCATTGCGCCGCCGCTCCAGCCTTTAGAAAACCGTCCCGCCGTAGAGAAAAGATCCGCGCCGGGACCGTTTTTCCAAGACTGGTAGTCCACTCCGATCTTTCCATCATTCTCAGTATCAAGCTCATAGATAGTGTATAGGATTTTTACTTCCGATGTAGGCGTATCATAAAGCTTGAGCATTTCCTCGATGGTTTTCTTGTTATATGCTGGAGTGTAGAATACTATGGCGTTCAGGCCGCTGTCAACGACAACCCTATCCGCTCCGCCCTTGAGCTCAACGCCGTCACCAGCATAGTTGAGTCCCACATTCCTGACTATGCTGGCAAGTGAATTGGCGTCCCAGTATTTCGGGAAATAGATATATGTCTCAGTGCCGGGCGCGGAGGAGATTTTAGTTTTGTCAAGTATCCCGATCATTTCGTCGAAGCCCATTGCACCGTCCATCTTGTCGAACCTGTAGTCCTCCGCGGACACAATCAGCGCGCCAGTGCCATCGTTGAATTTGATACATTCCACGGTGGTGCTCGAAGTGTCAATCCTCTGAGCTTTCACTGCCGACAATAGATATGGGCGAATTTCATAAGGATCCGCATTTTTAAGGATGTAGGTCTTTGTTATGACATTGGGATCATTGTTTGTCGAGACAAGATGCAGCTTCTTCGTGTCGTCCTTTATATTGACTCTGAGGTTCGTGAATATTGTGCTTCCCTTGCTTGACACAGGGGTTCCCTTCCTGTCGTATCTGTATCCCGGCGCCCTTGTGGAATCGTCGGCATTGCAAATTCCAATGCAGAAAAGTCCGAGCAGCGCTGAACCATAAACATATTTTTTCATTCAATATTTTCCTTCTATTTATTTCTTTTCTTCAAGTTTATTGTTTTCCCTCAGCATTTCTGCCGCAGTCACTATCTGCCCCGACCACTCCGAGAGCTTCTGTTCCGGTCTCACTGCCGTAGTCTCGACAGTCACTATCACCCTAGTGTAGCCTTTCGAATGCACCATTGTCCCGAAGAGATATTTCAAGACCGGGATGTCTGCAAGGAAAGGCATGCCGTCATACTGCTCGAGATCCTGCTCCTTCGTGAATGCCGCCAGAAACTTCTCCGTTCCGGTCGCGAGTGTTATCGTCGAACTGAAGGCGTTCTCGTTCGCGAACTCTGTTCCCACATTGTTCCTCTCGATGACGCTCCTCATCACGACCTGGTAATTGAACATGAGAGTGCCCGCTATATCGCCTGGATCCCTAAAACATATTATCGGATTGTTGATCGTAAGACTATAGCTGTCCGCGAAACGGTCTGTTCCGACGCTTACCGCCATGTCCTCGTTCTTCGAGATGTTCTGGTATTCCGGATTGAACGAAAGAGTATAGGTGCCGTTGAAGTTGTTGACGATGGTGATCGAGCCGGAGCTTGCAACCTTCGCCTTGCCCTTCTGATCAAGCATCTTCACGAAACTCGCATCGAACTGCGGGGCGAAAAGCATTCCGCCCCAGGCACTTCCGAAATGGGAGAACATCTTGACAGCCTCACCGAAGAGCTGTTCTTTCGCCTGGAAATGCATCAGGTCGGCACCGGCCGAGAAAAATTCCGCTCCGGGTCCGTTCTTCCAATTCACATAGTCTATCCCGAGCTCCTTGATGTCGTTGCCGTTTATCTCATACACCTTTATCTTGAGCTCGACCTGGGGCACTGGACGATCAAGAACCTGGAGCCACTTAAGCACCTTGTCGCCTTCCGATTTCGAATCCTTCCAGTAGAACATGTTGGCCGATGCATCGTCAAAATATGCGCCATCGCCCATCGTGATAACAGGTCCCAGACGGTTCATGTCGGCATAATACCTGTATTTCGGAGTATAGACGAACCTGTAGATGCCGTCGCCGTCTATGAGCGAACCGTTGGTGTCCGCCTTTCCCGGACGGTCAAGTTTTGCCACCATATCCTCAACATATGGCATCATGTCGAAAGCCGTATTCACAACGAGATACTGTTTTCCGCCGTCAACATAGTCCAATCTTTCGACAGTAGATTTTGGGTTGTATCTCTGAACCGCGCCAGTGATGAAGGGCATCAGATCGGCCGACTTGACATTCTTGAGCTCGAATATCTTCGTGCACATGTAGTCCTGATTGCGATCTTCGATAATCTGCACCTTGCGCGTCCCATTCTTGATTCCGAACTCCTGCTGATCCGTCCTGATTGCCGGCGCATCCACCGACTTTATGACTTTCAGCGCATCCTTCGGCTCCTGTGAATTCAGCAGCGTCGTCGCAGAAAACAGAAGTGCAAAACCCATCAGCATTTTCATCTTTATCAACATCATGAATACCTTTATTTTTTTACTGACTTTATGTAGTGCGTCAGCTTTGATTGGAAATATTCACTGTAGCCGCCCCCATGTTGGGGGCGAACACGGCCAACATAGCCGTGGCTACAAATAACATAACAACAAAGACTTACGCATTACGTTTTATTTTTCCCATCGATACTCTGCATGTCGCGCCGTAGCTTCTTTTTGAAGGCGGGACACAGTAATTTTCCTTAGGAAAATAACGATGACACTTTGACACTATTATATCTATCCTATCGCGACTCCACCAGTCTCGCCCGTCCTGATCCTCATGCACTCCTCGAGATCTAGGACAAAGATCTTGCCGTCACCGACTTCTCCTGTCCGCCCGCCAGCAATTATCGCGTCGATGGCAGGTTTCACAAATGCATCATTGACAGCTATTTCCAGCTTTATTTTCTTCAGAAGACTTCCCGCCTCCTTGTGGCTTCTGTACACTGTCGCAATACCTTTCTGACGCCCCCGCCCCATCACTGACGTGACAGTCACAAGATGGATTTCCTTCTCTTCGAGATTCTGCAGGATGTCGTCCATCCTGTCTGGCTGTATCACTGCAATTATATATTTCATGTTCTTCTCCTTATTCCAATGTTGTATAACCAGCTTCACGATGTTCACTGAGATCAAGTCCGACTCTTTCCTCATGTTCCCCTACTCTGAGCCCGAACACTTTGTCCACAACCCAGAAGAGGATGTAGCTGACGACGAAAGAATAGATCATTGTTATTGCAACAGCCTTGATCTGGATCACAAGCTGTCCCGGATTTCCGTAGAACAATCCGTCGGCCCCGCCGGAGTTGACAAGCTTTGTCGCGAAAAGCCCGGTTGCCAAGGCGCCCCAGATTCCGCCGACACCGTGCACTCCGAACGCATCAAGAGAATCGTCATAGCCGAATTTCGCCTTGCAGAAACTGACCGAGATATAGCAGATTATTCCCGCGCCAAGCCCTATGATTATGGCTCCCATCGGATTCACAAAACCGGATGCCGGCGTGATCGCCACCAGCCCTGCAACTGCACCTGTGATGACACCGAGGACAGTCAGGCGCTTGTTGAATATCAGATCCATGATGCCCCAGGCAAGACCGGCCGCAGCCGTCGCGACATGTGTCACGACAAATGCGCTGACGGCAAGTCCGTTCGCGGCAAGCGCGCTTCCCGCATTGAACCCGAACCATCCGAACCAGAGAATTCCAGCACCAAGAACTGCAAACGGCAGATTGTGCGGAGGTGACATTTTGTTGGGATAGCCGATCCTCCTGCCCAGGAAGAGGGCAGCGGCAAGCGCCGCCATACCGGCATTGATGTGGACAACTGTTCCACCGGCGAAGTCAAGCGCGCCCATTCCTCCGAATGTCCCAAGCATTCCCTTGTCGGCCCACACCCAGTGACAGACCGGATCATACACGATCGTAGTCCATAAAAGCGTGAATATGCAGAACGGAACGAATTTTATCCTCTCGGCAAACGCGCCAATTATCAGCGCCGGGGTGATCACGGCGAACATGGCCTGGAAAATCATGAATGCCTGATGCGGAACAGTCGTGGCATAAACCGCGTGCGGAGCCAGCCCCACATCCTTCAAGCCCAGCCAGGAAAGATCACCTATCATCCCCTTTACGTCCGGTCCGAACGACAGACTGTAGCCAAGCAGCACCCACTGTATGCTGACCAGGCATAGTATGAACATGCACTGCATCAGCACGGAAAGCACATTCTTCCTCCTGACAAGGCCCCCATAGAAAAATGCAAGCCCAGGTGTCATCAGCATCACCAACGCCGCGCTTATGAGAAGCCACGCGGTGTCACCGCTGTTGATCGCAGACACAGCAGCAGCGGCAGGTCCCACCGCTGTTCCGACAGTTCCTCCGGCCGTCGCCAGTGCCGCCCCGGCCCCTTCGTCGCAAAATCCTGCTGCCGCAGCGCCAAGCACCAGTGCGGCGGCTCCGAATTTCGCAATTTTCCCAAGTTCTCTCTTTCTAGTCATACCTTTATCTCCTTTATTGATTTATAATTTTTAAAACTATTAAACTTTAGCCTACCCGCCTGGACATATGCCGTAAGCAGCTTCATTCTTGCTCCTTCTGCATCTTGTCTTCATGGCGACTTCCTCCTTTAGCAATCATCGTGCCATAGAAAATTAAATAGTTATAACTAATTTATAATAAATGACTTTTAATTGTTACAAAAACATATTGCAATATGGCCTTAATTACAATTTTGTTATTTATATTGTCATTTTTGCAATTATGTAACTTTTTTGGCAGAGTAATTACTGAATGGGATATCAGTAAGATCGGGCGGATTATTTTATTATATTGTTCAGCTTTTTTCAAGAAAGCGGATAGCTGTGGGCAATTCCGAAAATTTTAAATGACATAGTCAGCTTGCACTCCTTCTTCTTCCTGTTCGCCCTGGTTGGATTTGAAGAATACAGTTTTCATGCCCAGTTTATGCGCGCCGAAGATGTCGCGATACATGTCGTTGCCGATGAACAGAACCTCCGACGGCGCAAGCTTCATATCCACGAGGGCGGCCTCGAATATGCGCTTGTCCGGTTTTCGATAAACTAGGTTGCCAGAGACGATTATCGGCTTGAAATAGTCTAGCAGCCCCACGGCGTGGAGTTCAGGAACGGCCCATGCGCTCTGGCCGTCGGACACAGCCGCCATTAGATAATGCCCGCGCAATTGAGACTGAACTTCCTCAATACCAGGGTAAAGCTGGAGCCTGAAGCGGGAGACCGCGCGGTAAACTTCCGCCAGAAACAAGGGAAGTTCGTCTATTTTTTAGAGGGCAGCCTGCGAGTGAAGTCTGTGGAATGACGCTGAAGGATTTCCCTATATCACAATAATCTTCAAAATCAATTGTCAAGTTTTTGCGAAGCAGAAAGTTGACAATCATCATAAATTTGAAATACTCTGTTTAAGGCAGGGTGCACCTGTGGCATTTTTACATGATCCGTCTTGCTTTTTCCCGGCGGACTGACTATCTTCAGAACATATGGGGGAAATATTTCTGCCAGATCATTTTCCATCAAGAGAGGTTGACAATGAATTTCAAGACAGACCTGTACCGCTCGTCGTTGGCTCTGCTCACCGACCTTTACCAGATCACCATGGCCTACGGCTACTGGAAGTCTGGCCGGCTCAATGACGAGGCCGTATTCAATCTATCCTTCCGGGCAAATCCGTTCAATGGAGGCTATACGATAGCCTGCGGTCTCTCGCATGTAATTGACTATCTGGATGATCTGAAATTCGATGGGACTGACATCGCCTATCTGGAGACTTTGCGCGGTAATGATCAGAACCCGCTGTTTGAAAAAAAATTCCTGGACTACCTCAGGAACTTGGAATTCAAATTGGATGTTGACGCCATTCCAGAAGGCACGGCAGTCTTTGCGCATGAGCCGCTGATACGGGTGAAGGGTCCTCTCTTGGCCTGCCAGCTCGTCGAATCACCAATCCTCAACTTGATCAATTTCCAGACCCTGATTGCCACAAAGTCCGCGAGAATATGCCAGGCCGCACAAGGTGAACCGGTAGTTGAGTTCGGACTTCGACGCGCCCAGGGCATAGATGGATCCTTGTCGGCTTCGAGGGCCGCCTATGTCGGCGGTTGCACAGCGACATCCAATGTGCTTGCCGGAAAATTGTTCGGAATCCCCGTCAAGGGGACACATGCCCATAGCTGGGTGATGTGTTTTGACGATGAGCTGTCAGCATTTGAAGCCTATGCCAGGGCATTGCCAAACAACTGCATTTTCCTTGTTGACACATACGACACACTCGAAGGCGTAAGGAATGCGATCGAAGCAGGGAAAAGTCTCAGGCAGGCGGGACATGAAATGGTGGGGGTCAGGCTTGATTCGGGAGATCTGGCCTATCTGAGCATTGAAGCCAGGAAAATGCTCGATGAAGCCGGGTTCCCGAAGGTTTCAATTGTCGCCACAAACGATCTTGATGAACATTTGATTTCCAGTCTCAAACAGCAGAACGCCACAATTGCCGTATGGGGAGTCGGGACAAAACTTGTAACCGCCTATGACCAGCCTGCCCTTGGAGGGATATACAAGCTTTCAGCCATCCGCAAAGATGGAGGAAACTGGCAGTACAAGGTCAAATTGTCAGAGCAGTCCCTGAAGACAACCACTCCCGGAATTCTGCAGGTCCGACGCTTTAGAGATGCAAACGGCTATGTCGCTGACATGACATATGACACCTTGCTTGGAATTTCCACCAATCCGACCATCATTGATCCTTTTGATCCTCTGAGACAGAAGGAATTGGATGTCTCTAAACTCGATCATGAGGATCTGCTCGTTCCTGTATTCCGCGATGGACGGCAGGTATACCAGCAACCATCACTCGATGAAATACGGAACAGGACGATCCTCCAGCTTAAGAATCTTCATCAGGGCATACGCCGCCTTGTCCATCCGCATTCATATCCGGCAGGGCTGGAACAGCGGCTTTACGACCTGAAGGTGAAGCTGATCCTCGATGCAAAAGTCAATAAAAATTCAGCTCTATGATTTCTGATTTTGCTAACAAAGGCTCATATGCATTTCTAGGGATTATGTAATGCGTTTTTGTTGTTATATTTGTTGTAGCCACGGCCATGTTGGCCGTGTTCGCCCCCGTCATGGGGGCGGCTACAGTAAAAAAAAGACCATTTGCCGGAAAAGACTGACGCATTTCTAGGAATTATGGATTTATTATTCTGAAAGACAATAGCTGCCTTACACCTGTTTCTAATAAAAAATGCGACATTTTTCATTTTCCGCTTGACATAGCGTTTTATTAACACTATACTAAGTGTAGGTTAAACAATAAGCATTGGAGGACATCATGGCTTTCAAATACAAGTATGCCAGGCCGGCATTGACCGCGGACTGCGTGGTCTTCGGCCTTGACGAGGAAGATCTCAAAGTCCTACTGATTCAGCGTGGCATGGATCCTTTTGCTGGCAAATGGGCATTGCCTGGAGGATTTGCCATGGTGGGAGAATCGCTTGAGGCCACCGCCAGACGGGAACTGTCGGAGGAGACAGGCCTGAAGAATGTCTTTCTTGAACAGCTCTACACTTTCAGCGAGCCGGATCGGGATCCGAGGGAGCATGTGGTGACGGTCGCATATTACGCGCTCGTCAATCTTTCGGAGCACAGGGTTCAGGCGGCGACGGATGCCAGGAATGCCGCATGGTTCGCAATAGACGACATTCCAAAACTCGCATTCGATCATGAGAAGATACTGAAGGTCGCATATGAGCGTCTGAAGGGGAAGATCCGATATCAGCCGATAGGCTTTGAACTCTTGCCGGACAAGTTCACACTGAGCCAGCTGCAGCGGATGTATGAGAAGATTTTAGACCGTGAATTGGACAAGAGAAACTTCCGCAAGAAGATCCTGAACATGGAAATCATCGGGGAGCTGGACGAAATCGAGACGGACGTGGCACATCGTGCCGCTCGGCTTTATCGGTTCAACAAGAAAAAATACGACAAGAAGGTGAATGAGGGATTCAACTTTGAGCTATAGATCGGGAAACACGATGGAGGTGAAAGACTTGGATCAGCTTATGCGTTTCAATCAATTTTTAACCACAGAATACACGGAACACACGGAAAAAAAGGATAATAGAACATGAAAAAGGCATTGATTCTGGTGGACATACAGAATGACTTTGTACCTGGTGGGGCGTTGCCGGTGCCTGATGGCGATGCTGTAGTGGCAGTGGCTAATAAGGCGATGAGACACTTTGATCTTGTCGTGGCCATCCAGGACTGGCATCCAGCTGATCACAGCTCTTTTGCAAGCCGGCACAAAGGCCATAGGCCAGGCGACATGGTAGTTATTGACGGACTCCGGCAGATACTCTGGCCCGATCACTGCGTCCAGAACACAAGGGGGGCGGAATTCGTTCCGGGACTGGAGATGGAAAGAATAACCAAGGTATTCCACAAGGGCATGTCCCGCAATGACGACAGCTACAGCGGATTCTTTGACAATGGGCATAGGAACTCCACCGGTCTCGGAGACTATCTTAGAGAAATGGGAGTCGATGAAGTCACGATCATGGGACTTGCAACAGACTATTGTGTGAAGTTCACGGTGCTCGATGCGGCAATGCTTGGTTTTAAGACCCGGCTCATAATTGAAGGAGTGCGGGGAGTCGAGGTTCAGAAAGGCGATTCCGAGAAGGCTGTAGAGGAAATGAGAAAAGCGGGGATAGGAGTTTTATCCGTAGAGGATATCGGAAAAGGATTTTAATCAAAAAATAAAGAAGGAGGTCATTATGTTTGGAATCAGATTCATGAAAGCACTGCCGAACACGTACTTAATTCAGTACAAGAAAGGCAGGATTGTAAGGGAAGGAACAGGCATATCTTTCTTCTACTATGGCCCGACCACCTCGCTGATTGCTGTGCCGATGGCAAGCATTGACGTACCGTTCATCCTGAACGAAGTCACCGCGGACTTTCAGGATATAACAATACAGGGACAGATAGCCTACAGGGTAAAGGAACCGAGGACACTGGCTCAGATCATGAATTTTACACTGGCTCAAAACGCCAAGGATTATGCGTCGGATGACCCTAAGAAGATATGGCAGAGAGTCATAAATCAGATTCAGGTATTGATGAGGGCCGAACTCCAGAAGCTGACGATAAGGCAGGCGTTGCAGTCTTCTGATGAACTGGTACGGAAGGTGAGGCAGAACTTGGTGAACTCCGAATTTGTCACACAGCTGGGCATTGAGGTCATGGCTCTTTCCGTACTGGCTGTGAAGCCAAACCCTGAAACAGCTCGTGCGCTTGAGGCAAAGATACGCGAGCAGATGCTGCTTGAAGCGGACGAGGCGATCTATCGGCGTCGAAATGCCGCAGTTGAACAGGAACGTACCATCAAGGAAAACGAACTCAGCACGGAAATCGCCGTTGAAAACAAGAAGCGGCAGATAAGAGAGGCCCAGGTTGATGCGGACAGGGCGATTCAGGAGAAGCGCCAGCTTATCCTTCAGGATGAAATGAATGGTAAGATCACTCTCGAGGAAAAGAACAAGGAGCTTGTCTCTCTCGCCGTCCAGAACAAGAAGCAGGAGGCGGATGCGCAGGCGTACAGGATGACTGCCGTGATGCAGGCTTTCAAGGATGTCGATCCGAAAGTCATGCAGGCGCTTGCAAATGCCGGAATGCAGCCTGCGCAGTTGATTGCATCCGCATTCCAGAGCCTGGCGGAAAATGCAGGCAAGATCGGGAATCTGAACATAGCTCCAGAGCTCCTTCAGGAATTGCTGAAGGCGGCTCCCATAAAATAATAAAGATGTCCGGAGGTGATTCGTGGACCGTCTTTCTGAAAACAAAATCATACTGGTTGTCCGTCAAACCAGACTTGATGAACTTGTAGCAAAATACAACACCCTGGCACAGGCCCAGTTCTATGTAGAGCATCTCGGATCTGATTTCTCAGACTATATGAACGAGGATCGCAGGTACAAGCAGTCTGTCACTATTGCCGAAGAAAAGCTTCGGGACTTGGGAAGGATTCAGATTCTTCAACGGTCATTCCTTCCGAACTTTCTATTCGGGAAAGACGACCTGGTGGTCGTGCTCGGGCAGGATGGCCTTGTCGCTAACACATTGAAATATCTTGATAATCAGCCAGTTATAGGAGTCAATCCGGATACTGGCCGCTGGGACGGAGTCCTTCTCCCCTTCTGTGTCAACGATCTGGACAAGATTGTCCGCGAGGTGTTTGCAAAAGGGCGGAAGACATCCAACGTTACGATGGCAAAGGTGGAACTGAGTGACGGCCAGAAGCTTTATGCAGTGAACGATTTGTTCATCGGGGCGAAGACACACGTTTCGGCGCGCTACAGGATTTCCCTGGGAGATATTGAAGAGAACCATTCATCTAGTGGAATAATTGTCTCGACCGGACTCGGCTCGACCGGGTGGCTGAAGAGTGTCCTGGCGGGCGCGACAGGAATTGCCAGTGCCCTAACAAAGCGGGATATCTCAGTGCCGGACAAGGAAAAATTCTCCTGGAATGCGAAGTACCTGTATTTTTCCGTGAGAGAGCCTTTTCCCAGCAGGACGACATCGGCATCAATCGTGTTCGGGAAGATCACGGAGGCGATTCCCATGGTTCTCACCTCGGCCATGCCGGAGAACGGGGTGATCTTCAGCGATGGAATTGAGAATGACTATCTCTCATTCAATTCTGGAATAAAGGCGACAATAAGGATCGCCGACAAGAGTGGACATCTGGTAGTCTAGAAAAAGAGTAATGAGAAATAGGAAATGCGTCTGATTTTCCGCTTTTTTCGACAGGATGCAGGTTTACCGATGACACGGTGCTGACCGTGGCCTTGGCAGACACAATCCTCCGCGAACATGACTATGCATGGAAAATGAAGGATTTCTAATTATGCTGAGTCTGAAGGAAAGATATCGCGGGTTGATCTTGGGGACGGCAGTCGGTGACTCCCTCGGTTTGCCGGCCGAAGGCTTTTCCCGCACTAGGACGGCCAGGATGTTCAAGGGCATGTGGCGTCACCGTTTTATTTTTGGACACGGGATGACCAGCGATGACACAGAGCACACTTTGTTTGTCGTCCAATGCCTGCTCGCCCATCCGGAATCGGCCGAGAAGTTCACCAGACGCCTGGGCTGGTATCTGAAATGGTGGTTCGCATCCTTGCCTGCAGGCATCGGACTTGCAACCGCAAGGGCATGCATAAAGTTATGGCTGGGCTTCAGTGCTCAGAACAGCGGAGTATATTCTGCAGGAAACGGACCTGCCATGCGTGCGGCCCCCATTGGCGCTTTCTTCTGTTCTTCACAAAAAGATCTCGACACGTTTATATCGGCATCCACGAAGATTACTCACACAGATCCAAAGGCGCTGGTTGGCGCCAAGGCAGTAGCCATTACCGCCGCCTGGATTGTAAGAGACGGACTGGAAAAACGCCCATCGGCAGAAGCCTTCTGCGAGTTGCTGAAGGATATCGCCCCAGAAGATTCGGAGTGGGTCAATATCATAGAAAAGATTAAAGAAAGCTTAGACAAGAATGCCACTGTAGATGAATTTGCGGACACTTTGAAATTGACAGAAGGAGTCTCCGGATATATTTATCATACTGTGCCAGTCGCACTTTTCGCTTGGCACAGGCACTTTGGTAATTATGAGGAGACGCTGACAACAGTTTGGAATTGCGGCGGAGACACCGACACCACCGGTGCGATAGTTGGTGCACTTGCCGGTCTGACTGCCGGGGAAAAAGGTATTCCAGCAGACTGGGTTGGCGGAATAATCGAATGGCCGAGAAGCATTCGAATTTTGCGTGAAGCTTCAGACAGGCTCTCTGAATTGAAAGACAGTGGCAGTTCTCAAGGGCCTGTCAGATATTTCTGGCCGGGAATCCCACTAAGAAATACGGTGTTTCTGATTGTAGTTCTTGGACATGCTTTTAGGAGGATTTTTCCTCCTTATGGGAAATAAGGGCTGGCTTCGCCAAAGGTCAGCCAAGGCTCCCCAAAAACGGCAAATCACGACAAAGGGCGGTTATTTTTTCGAAAAGATTCACGCCGAGTATCCGTATTTGAGATCAGACTTCTGAAGAAGTTACACGGTGGCAGTAAAAAATACGGCATAACTGAAATCAAATGATTTTACAGCTTGTCGCTGTCCACCAGCATCCGACCATGGCCGTTATTCTCCAACCACCAGTAAGTGAAATGTTTTGAGAGCCAGCTCGCGGCTTTTTCTGTTGCAAGGACACGATGCAGGGACGTGTATATAATCGGTATGCCGAATTTAGCTTCGATAGCATCCAGTGTGCCACATACGGCGTTGGGATGTACCTCCGACATGAGGTCGTCAAACATTTTGTAGGGAGTTTTCAAATCCTCGTATGTAGCTTCTATGAGTATCGCCTTCCAACGGAACTCCGACAATCGGGCACAGGCTTTGAGAAAAAGTTCACGTGCTGCAACAGTACAGTGGACAATATCAGGAAGGGACTTTCTCTCAAGAGCAAGAAGTTTTTCCATTCCGTCAATGGAATAGTCTCCTGTTTTAAGGGCAATCCGTTTTTCGCCTCCTATCCAGTTCGGATGCGAATCGAAAAGCGTAAAAGGGTACTGTTCACGGCTGTCCACGAGCACAACTGGCTTCGGGATCTTCCATTCCCTCACTACCACATGCCCTTCACGCATCACGCGCAGACGTCCAGTCACCGCTTTAGTAAAACAATATTCCATGTTTTGCAACTTCCTATGTCAGCCAGATTTATAAGATCTTTGCCTTGTAGTTACTCGTTTTCAAATTTGAATAATTTTAAAAGCATTTCTACTATAATTTTATTTCTAGCTTCAATGTGCTTTTTCTTCCATCCTTTTGCAGTTGCCAATGAATATTTTTTGCCGCCTACATTAAATTCGATATTGTTTAAAGCGAGACCGTTCTTGTATCCAATATGAATTTCGTTCCCAAAGATATTGGCTACTGCTTTTCTCTGTTTTTTTACAAAGGATTGATTTGACAGCTTGGAATTGTAGCCGCTTAATGTCAGGTTTCCCAGGCTATGTACCCACTCGCCTTGTATTTTTTCAGCTTCTTCTTTGTCCCCATCTGCCATCATATCAATCCAATCTAGTGGGATATTTTTCCCCTGCGGAAAAATATGCTCAACTGTCCAAACAAAAAGCCCTTTCTCGTTTCTTTCCCATAAATTGGGATCATACTCTCTAGAATGACTTGTCTCATCCAATTTGGCAAGCGCATATCTCGCCATTCCATCATTGTTGTAAAATAAATTGTCGGCAAGCAATTCTTTCAATTTAGCAATTGTAGACGGTTTGCCTTTTCCTTTAAGAATTAAACTTGAGATAAATGAATAGGAAATCTTTCTACCTTCGGCAATTTCTTTTTGGCATTTTTCTACAAGATCGATATTTATTGCATCCAATTCTCTTGTGCTTGGGTAATCTGTAATATTCCTACGGAAGTAGTACTTGCACATCAATTCCACCGTTTTTTCCTTAACTTTTGGTTCTGCAAAATTACTTTTGTCTAAAGAAAATAGATAGAGCAAAAATGTATAAGACGGAACTGCGCTAATTCGTTCCAGGTTTACAAGTGAATTATTTAGTGGGGAAACCGGATATTCCTCCGGGTCAATTAATTGATTATAGATTTCTGCTTTCTCACCTAGTTGATCAAAGATCCTTCTCGCGTCTTCTTTTATCAGACTTTCATAAATAGCAATGATGTTTGAGCGTGTTGCTCTTGTAACCTTGTCTATCTTAATACTCGAGTCAAACTTAAAAGCATTATAAAACTGACGTAAAAATCTATCCTGATCGCTGTCTTTTGGAAGATTATTCAGCAGCTTTTGCCATTCCTCATATGAGTCGTCAATTTTTACTGCATACTTGCTTTCAAGCGTAGCAAGCATTTTATTTTTGATGATGTCAATGGCAGAAAGCGGAACGCCACGATAATTAAGTGTTTCAAAGAGTAAAAATGCCTTAGACTGACTTGCCTCCGCGATGTGAATAAAAGAGAGTCTATAAATCCTTTCCAGCAAATCATTCAATCCCTTGTAATTATCAGGAATATGTTTATGGAAATATTTATACGCTCTGTAAATACGTCTGTTCCCACAGTTCCTTGGAGAAGGAACTTCAGGCAATATCCTAATCTCGCCTAGAAGAAATTTATAGTCATCCGAGTTGCTTTCCTGTGTAGAGGGTTGTACTCGTAGACAATACGTAACCTTCCCTGATTTAAAAATACCCCAGCAAGGCAATGAATTTCCTGAAAAACTGACCTTTTTGATTAATCGCTGACGGATGCTATTTAGCTTGATAATGTATTCATCATCTTTTTTTATCTTGGGATTTTTGGCAATTACTTCATTCGTATATTTGGTATAAATAGCCGCCAAAAGAATGGATATTGTAGTCAGTCTCTGTTGACCGTCAACCACTTCATAAATCAATTCATTGGTTGGTGAATGTTCATCTTTCTCATCGACACATATGATCGACCCCATGTAATGCCCAGGATCATTATCGTAAATGTCTTCAAGTAGTTTGCTCCAGTTGGATTTGCTCCAAACATATTCTCTTTGGAATCGTGGAATATGATAATGCCATTGATTACCTTCAATGCCGATTAAATTCGCGAAAGTCAGACTTCCTGATCCGCCCTAATTCTGTATTCTGTGTAACTACCTTAAATTCAATCTGTTAATTCCAGTTCTGGCGTGTCAGCTCTTTTTTGCAAGTGGAAAAAAGGGATGTACCTTTCCTTAAAAAAACAACGCC